>MGQQ01000023.1 GCA_001798855.1 Deltaproteobacteria bacterium RBG_16_49_23
ACCCTCCCTCACCAAGGGTGAGAGGATTATTTTGAGATGGACAATGGAAGAAACTTTATCAATAGAAGAATGGCCTTGTCAAGGATTATCGAGATTCTGCAGTATCCCCTCAGTTATGGGTAATGATTGGTTATGGAGTTATTCCTTTTTTCTCGTTGTAGCGTCCCGATTTAGTCGGGACGGACTCCGCTCTCCGATCTGTAGGCTCTATGAGCCGGAAGCCCTCAACCTGCCTTCGCCGAAACGCCTGCCCTCCGCAAGGCTTCTGGAGGCGGGCTTCGTGCAGGCAGGTAAATGCCTGCCTGCCGGTAGGCAGGAGGGCGCTACTACTACATATATTATAAAAATCTCCCCCATAACTGAGAAGGTATGAAAAAATCACATTTATAGAATCGGCATCATTCCGGCCCACAGGGTTGGGGGGATTGGAGAAGCTTTAGGGCGGAACCTATAATATTAAACTACGTTGTCTGAATCCGGGTATGATCGCTATCTTACCGGAAACGAAGGTTACCCATAACATCTAATGATCCGCCTTCTAAAGCTTGGACAGGACGCTTAACCCTGTGGGCCGAGGCACAGTCCGTCAATTTTTTCACAGCTTCTGAGGGATTACATTCTGTAAACGTTTCTTGGGAGGCTGAGCGCCGAATCGCAGAGAAGGGCTTGATTTAAGGCGAAGATATCTGACAGATTAAAAACTACGCCTCTTAAGAAAGGAGACCCAGATGAGCGAATACTTCTATTCCCTTGATGCCCGGAAGCATTACAAAGACCTGGAGGAAACCCAGAAGAACATGTTCCAAGCCTTCAGAAATTTTAACAGTGAGATCTTTGAGAAGGAGAGCGCTCTTTCCAGGAAGGTGAAGGAACTCATCGCCATTGGTGTCGCTCACACGACTCAATGTCCTTACTGTATTGAGAGCCATGTCAGGGCGGCAAAAAAGGCAGGAGCCACGGATCAAGAGATTGCAGAGGCCATTTTTGTCGCTGCGGCTTTAAGGGCCGGGGGCGCCTTTGCTCATTCAACCATCGCCATGGGTGTGCTTGAGGAAATGGATGGGTTAGAAAAGGGGAAGTAAGCCCCGCTAAAAATTCCAGTCGTTTCGATTCAAAACCGAGCGGGACATTATTTCTAACGGGGTAGATTGAGAGATTACAAAAAAAATACGGGGGTCGTGTCCTCCCTGATGGGATTAGACCCCCGTATTTTTTCTTTCTTAAGTTGTGATCACTTGGTTTTTGCCTTGGCTTTGACTTCCATCATCGGTTTTCCGCAGGTGCAGTTGCCCGGATTCTGGCTAATGGAGTCGCATTTGCAATCGGGTCCACAGGCGCAGGCAAATTTCCCTGTGCTCACGAAAGGCCTATTTCTTGAGTCCATCGTCATTTTGCCCTTATCAACCTTCGTTACCTTCGCCTTGACCATCTCCTTGCCGCATGTGCACTTGCCGGGGTTTCTGGCCATCATGTCGCATTTGCAATCGTCACCGCAGGCACAGACATAGAGTTCGTCTCCGACTTTTGCGGTCATTCTGGTCTTATCAGCAAATGCAATGGTAGCAAAAGCAAGAGTAAATACGATAGAAAGAATAAGCAGCTTCTTCATTCTTTTTCACCTCCTTTCCTTGTGATGAATTTCATGTTTTTCATTTTATCTCATAAAGGCCTAAAAGTCAATCGCATGTATCACATTGGGCCTCTTAAAACACGATCCCCGCATAGCCCACAAAACTGTCGTCCGGCATAATCTCATAACTGGTATAATAGTCGATGAGGGTTCCCTCTCTCGCGCCTAAGGCTTTACAGGTGGCTATGACAGAGGCGGCAGCGCCTGCACTGCAGGCGCTGCCATTTTCTTCTGCATGATTCAGTAGGCCTCCGGCATCCATCTTCAAAGCATGATCGATGAACCCCCTGTCATTCTCTTTCCTCACCCATTCCACAGCGGACGACCCGGTCCCTTTTTTTACAAACCCATAATTGGGGCCGTAGTGGGTCAGATCGGTTGAACCGATGGCAAGGAGGGAGACCCCCCTCTCTTTTGCCAGTCCGGCCACTTCATCGCCCAAACTTTTTGATTTGAGAGAGGAAGGCGACCGGATGGCAAGAAGCTTCGCCTCAGGGAAGAAGTATTTGACCATCGGCAGCTGAATCTCAAGGGTATTATCGCCACTGGAGGGACTCTCCGTTCTTACTTCGATTCTCTTCATCAAACTCCTGGCAAAATCCGCATCTATCTCCACATCTCCAATCGGAGTCTCCCATGAGCTCTCAAGGACCATCCGCGGGGGATCTTCAGGACCAAGATGTCCTCCGTAAAGAACAACCAATTCAGTCTTGCCTTTTGATTGAAGGGCATGAAACACCCGGGCCGCCAGCCTTCCTGAAAAATACCAGCCAGCATGGGGAACCAGTCCTCCAACTCCCGCACCTTGAGGAAGACGGGGAGGCGACCACCCTTCCAAGAAGTTTTCAATCTCCCTCTGGCAATCTTTCTTATCAAACGGATACCATCCCCGGGGTAATGCTCTTGATCTGCGAGACATAGATTTTACCATAAAATATTTCCCCTCCCCTGGAGACTGTGTCATAAGTCCGTTCATGGTTCGACAGGCTCACCACGAACGGACAACCACATATTAAAAATTAATTACTTAGTCGTTCGTCCTGAGCGTGTCGAAGGGCGAACGGTGAATTGCGACACAGTCTCCTGGCGGGAGGGGATGATGGGGAGGGGGAATAAAAATACTTTCACCCTCACCCCTGTCCTCTCCCGTTGAGACTGTGTCGTAATGTCATTCTGAGGCGATAGCCGAAGAATCTCTATGATCGATTCAGTTGAAATCATTAGATTCTTCACTTCGTTCAGAATGACAAACATCCCAATTCCCCTATTACGACACAGTCTCGTTAGGGAGAGGGTGAAAGGTTATATTTTCTCCAGCGAAGGCATTCCCATCAGCCTGAGCATATTTCCCATCACGATTTGGAATGCCCGCACAAGCGAGAGCCGGAAAGTCCGCAAGTTCTGGTCCTGGAGGTGAATGAAAGGAGTCTGGACATCCGATTCGGGATCCGGATGCTCATAAAAGCTTGTAAATGATGCGGCAAGATCAAAAGCGTACTCCGTTAATTGAGAAACCCTCAATGTTTTCCCTGTTCTCATGACAACCGAAGAAAACTCTGAGAGTCCATTCAATAGATTCCTTTCCGTCTCTGTCAACCGGGAAGGAATACAGTTTCTGTTCCAGTGGTCATCCACGTTCCGTTCACCGGCCTTTCTCAGAATGCTGCAGGCCCGCGCATGAGCATATTCGAGATAGACCCCTGTGTCTCCGGTTGTCTTGAGGGCTTCATCGAAGTCGAAAACGATCTGACTCTCAGGGGTGAATTTGAGAAGGTAATAACGGATGGCCGCAGAAGCCAGAGCGCTGGCAACACTCTCCTCGAGAGGATGATCTGCCTTCTCCACCACCTTCTTCTTCACCATTTCGATAAAATCTTTTGCCTTAACGCCTGTCCCGGAGCGCCCGGACATGGCGATTGATTTCTTCTCTTCCATCTCCTCCGCGCCTAAAATCCGGGCGGCTGAAGGAGAAAGATTGACCACCTCATAGGCCAGGTGAATCGATCGCTCCGCTTCTTTCTCGAAGCCCATCTGCCGGAGGCATTCGCTCACCACCTTCTGTGGGTAACTCTGCCTCACGTCGATCACATTGATCACCCTGCCGGCATGGCCAAACCGGCGTTTGAGAAGATCGCCCGGCTCCCCTTCCCTGTCTGTTGTCCAGAGCACACTTCCATTGGCCTGCAGATCCCAGCTGGTATATAAAAAATCTCTCTCCAGAAGGCCGAACTTCCAGAGCTGGTAAGCAATATCCTTGCCTGTATAAGTGACGCTTCCATTTGACCGGACCAATATCTTATCTAAACTTTTCACTCCATCGCTTGTCTCGATAATTCCGCCAAAGGGCACCACCCAGCACCCTTCATTCGGCCCCTCTGTCTCTAATCGAAGCGCACCTCTCTCCTTGAGGAGTTCGAAGGTCTCCTGCCAGAAGCCCTGGCAGATGATGTCCGATTCCCAGTTGAGAAGATCATAATGTATGTTAAGCTGCCCTACTGTTCCAAGATGAGCCTGAACAATCTTCTTTGCCAGCTCCTTGGCAAAGGGGGCCACCGGATGTTCCCCCTTTTCAATTTGATGGAGAACCTCTTCTCTTCTCTCAAGAAGGGAGGGATTCTTTTCGAGCTCATTTTCGAACCGGGCATAGAGGTCCCAGCAGAAATAGTCAAGAGGCTGATCCTCCGGCGCCTTTGCCCAGATGGGTCTTAAATCGGCGGACCCCGCATGGAAGAGAGGAGGATCGAGATAGAGGAAGGCGGTCACCACGTCGACCACTTGAAGGCCTGTGTCATCAATATAATTGCAAACCTCCGTAGGAAAGCCAAGCCATTTGAAGACCCTTGCCGCCGTATCTCCCAGGACCGAATTCCGGAGATGGCCGATATGCATGGCCTTGTTGGGGTTAACGCTCGTATGTTCGATGAAAACCTTCTCTTCCTCCTTGGATGACGGTTTTCCGAATGACTCCCTTCGTTCAAGGATCTCAGAAATCAATTCTCTGGCCAGATAGGGCCAATCGACCTTGAAATTGATATATCCGGGAGGCGTGAGGGTGACTTCCTGGATGGGCGGAGGAAGATTGGCCTTCAATTTTTCTATCACTTCCTTTGCAATCTCCATGGGCGGACGCCGCCTCTCCCTGGCAAGCGCAAGGCAAATGGCGCTCGAGAAATCGCCCATCTCTCTCTTGGGCGGAACATTGATGGGGATCTCCTCTATCCCCAGGATGCTCTTCAATAATTCTGCTATCCCTTCCCGGATCATCTTGAGTCTTTCGCCTGCTATTTTATTCAATTATGATGAAGATAGGATGAAAAAGTCAAGAAATAGTCATAAGCTTCCCAGGCTATTGCTTTTTGTCTCTCTTTTCTATAAAATATGTCTATCTTTAGGTAACCCCTCAGTTATGGGTTCAAGTAATACAAATGTACCCTTATACCCCTCTTTGGCCGCTGGCCCATAGGGCCTCTGGCCCGGAGGGCAAAGAGGGGCGACCTGCCTGCGCGAAGCCGCTCCGGCGAAGGCAGGGGGGAGATTTTCTCAGCATAATTTTAAAATCCCCTTTGCCAAAGGGGGATAAAAACACCCATAACTGAGGGATTACATCTTTAGCATCTCTGGTTTTCTAAGTGGCAAATTATTCAGATGGGAGGGTATAGACGACTATGAGAAAGATGTTTTATGCCGCCGTGATATCAATTCTTCTTAGTCTTTGCATTTTTCCCCACCAGGTCCTGAAGGCTGATCAGCTTGATAACTGGAACGTAAGGAACCCCCTTTCGCAGGCTCACTCTTATTTCGCAGCAGCCTTTGGGAATAGCATCTTTGTGGCTGTGGGAAGCACGGGTGCAATCTTCACCTCCTCTGATGGGATAAGTTGGACTTTAAGTCCTTCGGGAAGTTTCGTTAATCTTAATGGAATAGCTTATGGAAAAGGCACTTTTGTTGCTGTGGGAAACTCCGGCACGATTCTTACCTCGACAGATGGGATAAGCTGGACTTCCAGAGTTTCAGGGGTGCCTAATAATCTCCAGGCAGCGACCTTCGGAAATGGAACTTTCGTTGCCGTATCATCTGGCGGCAGGATTCTCACCTCACCTGATGGGGTGAACTGGACTCAGAGGGCATCCCCAACATTGTTTGCTCTTAACGGAGTGGCCTTTGGAAATGGCGCCTTTGTGGTGGTGGGAGATGTAGGTATTGTCCTTACCTCGACTGATGGAGTGACCTGGACTTCCGGATTTCCGAATTCCAATCCTCTCAATGGCATTGTCTTTGGAAATTCAACATTCGTTGCTGTGGGGGCGATTGGCACGATTGGGACGTCGCCGAATGGAGTAAACTGGACCTTCAAAACAGTTGGGACTTTGGCTCTTCAAGGGGTGGCCTTTGGCAATGGCCCCTTCGTAGCTGTCGGAAATGTTGGCGCCATTTTAACGTCTCCCGATGGGGGAATCTGGACTTCCAGAGCCTCAGGAACCGGTTTCAATCTCAACGCTGTAGCCTATGGGGATGGGACCTTCGTCGCTGTGGGAACCAGCGGAACGATTCTTCAATCGGATCCCAAAGCCTTTTTCGATGATGTGCCTCTGGCCCACTTTGCCTTTGCCGAGGTGGATGCGATAGCTGCCGCAAGGATCACGAAGGGGTGTTCAGCAAATCCGATCCTCTTCTGTCCGGACAGCACAGTGACAAGGTCGCAGATGGCCTTTTTTCTTGCGAGGGCCTTAAATGGAGGAGATCCCACGGATACCTGCACTGCGCCGCCATTCCCGGATATTTCAACAACCGACCCTTTCTGCCCACATGTGCAGTTTATCAAGAATAAAGGCGTCACCCAGGGCAAGGAGGACGGGACATTTGGTCCAAGCGATACGGTCACCAGGCTTCAGATGGGGATCTTTTTAGCAAGGGGAATCAATGCAGATGAGGGCGTTTCCCCCGTTGATCCTCCTGGACCCTGTATAGTGGCGCCGTTTTCGGATATTCCGGCAAGCGATCCCTTCTGTCCCCATATTGCTTTTATTAAAAACAGTGGAGTAACCTTGGGGTTTGGGGATGGGACCTACAAACCGTCCCTTGATATGACCCGATCGGAGATGGCTCTTTTCCTCGCCCGAGCGTTTCTGGGGTTTTAAAGAACGTTTTTGACGCGAGACTATTCCCGAAAAATAATTTGGTGTCAGGGATGAGTAATTTCTTTTTTCTCCCCTTTCAGTTTACCCCGTTAGAAATTCCAGTCGTTGCGACTCGAAACCGAGCGGGGCATTATTTCTAACGGGGTAAATCGCTCATCCAATTCACAATATTTAATTATTTATGCCTGACCTTAAGCCTCTTGACAATTTGTAAAGAAATTATTAGATTTCTTCACAGTAAAGAAGTAAAATAGGAGGAAATTCATGCAAATTACAAAAATTAGTCCAAAGCGCCAGATTACCATTCCGAGGTAAGCCTTTGGAAAGTTACGCTTAGAAGTGGGGGATTTTGGGGAAGTGAATGTCACCGAAGAGGACCTTCTTCTTATTCCGAAGAAACTCATCTCCAAAGATCAAGCCTGGTTCTGGACCAAAGAGTGGCAGAAAAAGGAAAAAGAAGCGGACGAAGCAATCGCCAGGGGAGAAGTCTCCGGTCCGCTTAAGAACAAGGCGGAATTGGTTCGCCATCTCCGAAAACGTCGATGAAAATCCAGCCCCTCCTACCTTTCGATCAAGATTACGATTGAAACAAGAAGCACTGCTAATTTGTTTCAGAACCTGTGTTATATTTTCTTATTATTCGACTAGCCAAAGCCACTTCCCCTATCTCATGCAGCAATTGGTTTAATAGCTTCAAAAGAACTTTTATTAAGTTGGCTGATTTCCCAACTATTTTGTAAGTTTAGCCAAAACTGAGGACTGCCTCCCAAAGCCTTTGAAAGCTTCATCGCCATTTCCGCACTAATCCCTCTCTTCCCCCGGCAAATCTCATTAATCGTTTTAGGCAAAACTCCGATATGTTCCGCAAGCGCTGATTGAGTAAGCCCCACTTCTTCAAGTTCGTCCTGCAAAACCTCACCGGGATGCACTGGAGTATAATGAATTTTATCCATTTTGATGCTCCTTCAATGTTTTAGTGGTAATCTGTAATCTCAACATCCACTGCATTTTCCCCTTCCCATCCGAAACAAATTCGATACTGCTCGTTTATGCGAATACTGTACTGACCTTTTCTATCCCCTCTTAATTTTTCAAATCGGTTTCCCCGTATTTCCTGTAAATCTTTCATTGATGTCACAGCGCCCAGACGAGCGAGCTTTACCTGGGCTTTCCTGTGCAACTCCCGAGGAAGGGTCCGGAAAGCCTCCTTCGTGGCCCTCCCATAATTTATGTCCTCCGTACCCTTGCCCTTAAAATTTCGAATAGCCATTTTACTCTTTAAGGGAAGACATACCCATTATACTGGTATCTGGTATAAAGTGTCAAACCTTTAATCATCCAGGGGCTGTGAAGTATCGGAACCCACGACATCCTCAAAATCCCATAATCAAACCCCTCGTTATTCCCCTGACCCTATTCCCCCCGTTGTTTGTTTGGCTGCTGAAGATAATCTTCCGGGGTAAGGACAGGAATAGTGGATTTTCCGATAAAGTGGTCTGCATCCCAGGTGGTAATGGGGTCGATAACGAAAATATTTGTATCGAGAAAAATCACCTTTTTCGCCGTGACCAATTCATAGCCTCTTTCCAGGATCTGAAGGGCGGTTTCGAGCGCTTCAGCGCCTCTTCGATTTCCTTCCCTGACTCTTCGGGTTTCGTTTGTTCCTCCGGCAAATGGATGCTCTCTGCAGGTGAAAGGATTGCCCCCGGCTTCCCGTGAACAGTGATCATGACCTTTTCTCCCTGCCTCACCAACCGGAGAGCTTCCCCGGTTCTGTTCTTCAAGTCCTTTGCTTTCATTACCTTCATAGCATTCCCCTTAAATATAGCTACTCTAAACATTTTATCTATTTTATAAATCAATCTCAAGAAAAGAAAAAAAGAGGTAAATTGACAGACTTAAGAAAAAATAAGAAAGAAGATACTCCTCTTGCGGTTGGAATACTTTTTTCTCTTGACAGGTGCCTTTTAATTGGTGCCTCCAAGTAAAATTGGGGTCATAAAATTGGGGTCAGGTCTCAACTTTCAACATTCAGTTCTTTTTTGATTCCATCAAGTATTTTCTTTATGCTTTTATCATCACCAAAGGTAACCTTAAATCTTCTGCTCGACTGGCTGACTGCCCCGGCTTCCATCCCCAAATATTTCCCCGCTTCTCCAAGACTCAATCCACTATACTGATGAATCATGTAAATACATATCTTCCTGTAAAGATCATGCCCTTTCCCAACAACCTTCGTTAACACATTTTCAATCCTTTCAGGACAAGGACCCCGTAACAACTCTTTCACAGCCGGTATGTTTCGCTTGTCGACATCCCTATTCTCCAGATATTCTTGTCTTATCCTATTGATAAAATCTTCATCCCCCAAAAAAGTAGAGGCGATTACCTTCTTCAATGGACTCTCCACCCCCGCAGTAGCCCCTTTCTCCACAAAATCCCGGTACCTCTTAAAAGCTTTCCGTCCGCGCCTCCCAAAATAACCAAGCACCAATCCCATCTCAAGCCATTCCGGCTCCCTCTCTCTTCCAATATAATAGTTGTAACTGGACCATGGGTACTCCGAAGGACTCTTCACCAAACCCACTCTCAGCGGATTCAAATGAATATACCTGGATAACTCCTTACAATAAGCATCCCTATCAACCAGAATCCCTTTAAACCTTCCTTGAAAAAGATGCCCAGACCGCCCCCTTTTCACATTGAAGTAGGTTGTGTAGGCTCCGTTGATATGATGCAGGATCTGTGAGAGGTTTCCCCGGGGAGTCTCCAAAAGAAGATGATAGTGATTTTCCATCAAGCAGAAAACATGGATGATGGCCCCATAACGAGTGTGCGCCGACCCAAGGTAAGAAAGAAATTTTTCCCTGTCCCTCACACTCCGAAAAATGGCCTTTTTTTCATTTCCTCGGGATGTCACATGATAAAATGCCCCAGGAAACTCTATCCTCAGCGGCCTCGCCAATTCAGCCTCCTCACAGTTGGTTTCCTCTCATTTATCACACAACTTTATATATGTCAATTGTTGAGACCTGACCCCTAAGTCTTTTCAGCCTATTAAGAGCCTGTAATGCATGGTACACAATAAAAGCCTGGCTATTCTGTTGGAATGCCATGCCTTTAAAATCTCTTCCTACCACTTTTCCC
>MGQQ01000024.1 GCA_001798855.1 Deltaproteobacteria bacterium RBG_16_49_23
AATTCCACTCTACATTCTGATCAACAGATTGGGGTGGTACGATACTTACTGGGCTCTCATCATCCCCTGGCTGGTTAATCCTGTGGGGATTTTTTTGATGCGGCAGTACATAGAGGTATTACCCAAGGATCTGGAGGAAGCAGCGCGCATCGACGGGGCAGGTGAATTCAGGATTCTCTTCAGAGTGGTTATGCCCCTGTGCACGCCGGCTTTGGCGGTAGTGGCCATTCAGGTTTTTCTGCAGAACTGGAACAGTTTTTTGTTTCCTTTTATTCTGACCAGCTCCGAATCAATGCGGACAGTCCCGGTAGCTCTGGCGCTTTACCAGGGGTACCAAACCATAGACTGGCCCCATCTTTTTGCCGCCTCGGGTCTATCAACCCTGCCGATTCTGGCGATCTTTCTATTTTTCCAAAGACAAATAGTATCCGGTCTTACCGCCGGAGCGCTGAAACAGTGAAGTTCTTGTGCCGGATTAAGCTGACGATACCTAATTCTATCAGATGCAGATGATTATGCCCGATTCGATTCTACTGCTCACATTCAACGCTAACCGCCTGAACGTACTGGTTGCGCTTTTAATCTGCGGGGCGCTGGTGGCCTATTTCATCTGGAAGGGGAGAAGAGGCGGACTGTACTTGAGGCCGATTTCAGGGTTGAGCGCCATTGATGAAGCGGTGGGCAGGGCGACCGAGATGGGTAAGCCGGTTCTTTACACTACCGGATTAGGGAAGATGGAAAGAGTAGCTACAATCGCCTCTATGAATATTCTGGGAAACGTAGCCCGCAAGGTAGCATCCTACGGCACACCTTTGATTATTCCCTGTTACGACCCGGTGGTGATGGCAGTAGCTCAGGAAGTCGTGAAGGAGAGTTTTGCCAGGGAGGGGAAGCCGGAAGCGTACCGTTCTGATAACATCTACTATGTGACCCAAAGCCAGTTCGGATACGCAGCGGCGGTGGACGGAGTCATGGTGCGGGAAAAGCCGGCTGCCAACCTGTTTCTGGGAACTTTTGAAGCCGAATCACTGATTTTAGCCGAAACCGGCAACTCAATCGGAGCCATCCAGATTGCTGGAACAGACTCGACTATCCAGCTCTCCTTCTTCATTGTCGCCTGTGATTACACTCTGATCGGCGAAGAACTTTTTGCCGCCTCCGGATACCTTTCCGGCGACCCCAAAGTAACCGGCAGCATCAAGGCTCAGGACTGGCTTAAAGTTCTGATAACCGTCTTGATTGGGATAGGGGTAATACTCTCAACCGCCAATTTGAATTTCTGGCAGAACCTTTTCGGCCCAAAATAAATGTTGCTGAAACTCCCTCTCATAATTGTGGCTGTTTTTGGGCTGTTCATGCTGGTGCAGTTTTTCGTCGAGGCGCCTTTTCTGGACCACACTTACCAGGAAATTCTGGACTGGGTGCAGATAATCTATCTATTTACACTGTGGGTGGGGGCCATAAATCTGATCAAGCTCCACCTGAAGAAGTCAACTCACAAGAAAGAGGCTCCCTATTCAGTGGTCACGCTGTCCGGAATTGTGATAATGCTCTTTTTCGGGCTGATACAGGGGAAAGAAGTCGGTTCGGTTTTTGACTGGATCTTCAAAAACGTGCAGGTTTCTCTGCAGGCCAGCATGTTTTCACTTTTGGCATTTTTTGTGGCCTCGGCTGCCTATCGGGGCTTCAGGGCCAGAAGCACAGAGGCTCTGGTTTTATTGTCGGTAGCCGCCATAGTGATGTTAGGCAGAGTGCCAATAGGGGATCTGATTTCGGGTTTAATTCCCGATTTTGCCAATTGGATATTGAACTTTCCTTCCATGGCAGCCAGAAGGGGAATCTTGATTGGAATAGGCCTGGGAACGGTGGCCACGGCCTTAAGAGTCCTGCTCGGGATTGAGAGGACCTACCTGGGAAGATGAAAAGACAGTATATATATCTTTTGATTCTGGCCGCGCTCACGATTCCGCTCTTCCTCCCCCTGGGACTAAAACATCAGGTGACCGACGAAGTTGAGAAGTTTTATCAAACCATTGAGGATCTGCCGCCGGGATCGACGGTGATGGTCTCGTTCGATTTTGAAGCATCTACCATAGCCGAAACCAAGCCCCTGGCTCAGGCGGTGCTGAGGCATTTGTTCTCAAGAAGAATTTCTGTAGTTTCGCTTTCCATGCTGGCAGAAGGAACCGGACTGGGGCATTCATTCTTAAAAGAGGTGGCAGACGAATTTGGAAGAAAATACGGAGCTGATTACGTTTTCTTAGGCTTCAGACCCCAGTACCAGGCTACAATCTTGGGATTGGGTGAGGATTTTGCAAAAGTATTCCCCCAAGATTATCTGAGAAACAATCTATCGGACCTGTCACTGACCCAAAAAGTAAGAAACTATGAGGGAATCAGCCTGATTATCAGTGTGGCAGACGGAGATTTGCCCCAGTACTGGGTTGATTATGCCCAGACCAGATTCCAAAAACCGGTAGCGGCCGCGGTGACGGCGGTGATGGCCACCTCCTATTATCCCTATCTTTCCTCCGGACAATTTTCCGGGCTGGTAGGAGGATTGAAGGGCGCGGCAGAGTACGAGACTCTGCTCGGCAAAGCAGGGTTGGGGTCAAAGGGGATGGAGGCCCAGTCGCTGGGGCATTTAATGATTATTGCACTTATAATCATTGGCAATCTGGCCCACCTGAGAACCAGGAAGAAAATCTAAGATGGATTTCAGCACGACGGTTGCCGCAATTCTGAGCTTGTTCATCTTCTCCTTTTTGTACCGGGACAATCCCTTTTATAAGTTTGCCGAGCATCTGCTGGTGGGGGTATCAGTGGGTTACTTTCTGGTGATATCAATCGATAATGTCTTGGTCCCCAAGATTGCCGATCGGTTGCTGAGACAGAATGACTGGTCGGTAATTGTTCCTCTTTTGGCCGGGGCTTTGATTTTGGCCCGTCTAATCCCGAAATGGAGTCGGTGGTCACAGTTGGCGTTGGCGGTTGTCATAGGCGTCGGAGCCGGTGTGGCCATACCGGCTACCCTGCAAGCCCAGATTCTGACCCAAATGAAGGCGACCATGTTCTCCTTTATCCCGCCGGAGAATTCGATTGGCTGGCTGTATATTCTGGAAAGGATTGTAATTCTGCTGGGGTTGACCTCGGTTCTGGCTTATTTTTTCTTCTCCAAGGAGCACAGGGGTGTCTTTGGAACTTATGCCAGAATCGGCACCTATTTCTTGATGATATTTTTCGGAGCCACCTTCGGGTATACGGTGATGTCCAGACTGTCACTTTTGATCGGAAGAATACAATTCTTATTAGGAGACTGGCTGGGATTCTTGAATTAATGCGCTGCCGTAAATGTAAAAGGCAAATGAGGGAATTACGACGAAGCTATCATAAACAGAGAAAATGGGTGTGCCAGGTCTGCGGCAGGGTACGGTTCCAAAGCAAGGTAACCAAGGCGTAAAAAAAAGGTAGATTATGTCGATTTTTAATAGTAAGGTATGAGAAACCTATCCGGTAAGATTTTGGCCCTGTGCCTGTTGGCTTTGCTTCTACTGGCTGTGACTGCCGGTAGAACGACCAAGAAGAGTTTAGCCTCCAAAGACAAATCCCCGTATTCTCTTCGTCTGAGGTCACCGGCCGCAGTAGTGGTGGATATGGAGAACCGGGTAATACTGTATGAAAAGAACCCTACTCTGCAGCGCTCGGTAGCCAGCATTACCAAGCTGATGACGGTTTTGGTGTTCAGGGAATTGACGGTGGATTTGGATCACCCTGTCATCATCCAGAACCACGACCGCACTTCGACTGCCTCCAATTTTCCAGTAGGGAACTCTTACAGGCTGATTGACCTTTTGCATGGGGTCTTAATGGCTTCAGACAACCGCGCGGCCATGGCTCTGGCTCGCGCGACCGGTTTGAGTGTGGAAGAGTTTGTCTCCCGGATGAATGACAAAGCGGCGCAACTAGGGCTATGGGACACCCGCTTTGCCGATCCGACCGGATTGAAGGAAGAGAACGTCTCCAGTGCCCTGGACTGCGTCAAGTTGATTGAGACCGCATTGCAGGACACTCTCATTGCTCAGATTAGCACCAAGAAGGAATATCGCTGCCGCTCCACTCTTAAGAAAAGACCGGTTACGCTCTACAACACCAATCGACTATTATCACATGACGATATGCAGATTCTGGGGGGGAAAACCGGTTTCATTCGCAGATCGGGATACTGCCTGGCCACCTGCGTGGGAGACCGCAACGGCAAGAAAATCGCCTTCATTCTCCTGGGGGCTCCTTCCAACACCCTCCGCTTCCAGGAGATGTACAAACTGATCCGCTGGACCTCGCAGAATTATAAACTAGCCATCTCATAATAAAATGGAAGTCAGCAAAAAGGATATTGCTGAAGTCGGCCAAGCGGTGGAAAATCTGGGGCGGTTAGTAGAAGAGCAATTCCAGTCAGTTCAACAAAAGTTGAATCACCTCAGCCAGTTTGCCTCCGAGGTCTTGAACAATCTAAAACACCTGCAGGGAAGAATGGGCGGGGTTGAGGCGGAAATCGAGGAAGTGAAAGAAAAGCTGGAGGAGCTGAATACACTCGGACAAGAATTTAAAGGGTTCTCCCGCAATTTCGAGAAAATCTCCGAGGTACTGCGGGAGCTGCAAGGCGGCTCGGATAAATCGGTTTAAACCAGAGCATGATCAAGAGTAATTGGCGGGGAAATAATTTCAAAGGAGAGATGATGTACGTCTCATGGATAATATTAGGTACGGCAATCATTGTTCTCGGCATAATTGCATATAATGAGGGTGGATTCGGCAAGATAGCAGAAGGACTGGGCCAGGGGGGAAGCCTGTTTCTGTACGTTTTACCAAATCTACTCTTGGGTTTCACTTTAGCCGGTCTATTACAGGTACTGCTCCCTTCTGAAGTCATAGCCAAATACCTGGGGCAGGACTCAGGTTGGAGAGGGTTACTTTTGGGAGCCGGGGCAGGATGCATAACTCCGGGAGGACCATTTACGCATTTTCCCATCCTGGCGGCCTTTCTTTCCAAGGGAGCCGGAGTCGGTCCCATAAGCGCTTATTTGGCTGCCTGGGCTCTTTTGGGCCTGCAGAGATTCATCGTCTGGGAGCTGCCGATCTTGGGCTCTCATTTTGCCATGGTCCGATTCGGCTCCTCTCTTGTATTTCCAGTAATCATCGGCTGGCTGGCCGGGACGGTTTACTACCGCCTGTTTCATTGACTGTGACCAAGAGTTACTTTTGATTTTCGTAAGTAATCAGCGGGCCAGTTCCCAGACGCAAAACTTTTAAAAAGTGCTTGTAAAATCCAAGTCTGGAGTCATATTTTTTGGCATGAATCCCAACCCGTCTCAGAGTTTGGAAGAAGAAGTTCAGAAGAGCACCGAACTCTCACGATTGGACTTCAGGCTCCTGGACCTCTGCCCTCAGTGCGGGAGCCTGGCCGGCTGCTGGGATTGATCAAGCAAACTGCTTCTGGGTTGGAAATCCTCCCCGGTTTTTCACTTCAAATAATTTTTTGAGTTTTATCTCCCAGCCGCTCCGACTATATTGGCGGGGTGAGCCCTTTGTCTTTTATCCGAGAGAGGATATGAGGAGGTCTGGTGGAGACAATTAGGCAAATTCTGTTAGGCATCACTATCTTCGCCGGGGCCGCCGGCTTATTTCTGGTAATTGTGACCAGAGTCGCCTTTGGCAAGAGGTCTCGGCTCGCTCAGTTGAAAAAAAGTGAACTTCCTGCCATCTCGGTGCTTAAACCACTCTGCGGAGAGGATCCCGAACTGGAGAAAAACCTGGAGGCTTTTTTTACCCAGCATTATCCCAGGTTCGAACTGGTCTTTGCCTGCGAAGACATGAACGACCCGGCCTTAACGGTAGTTCGACAATTGATCAACAAACACCCCCGAGTGAGCCTAAAGATCAAAGCCGAACCCACCCTCCACGGCTTCAATCCCAAAGTCAGCAATCTGATTCGGGCCTTCACCTTGGCAGAGAACGAAATGATCTTGACCAGCGACAGCGACATTCGCCCGGAGCAGGATTACTTGAAAAGAATCAGCACGGAATTTCGGGAGAAAAATTGCACTCTTCTGGTCAATCCGGTTTACGGCAGAGGAAACATCGCCCTGGGATCGATTCTGGAAGACTTGCACCTCAACAGCCTGATTCTATCCGGACTGGCTTTCCTCACCATTTACACCAGAAAACAAGCCGGATTCGGAAAGTCGATGTTCTTTCGCAAGAAAGACCTGGAAGCAGTAGGAGGCTTCGAAGCGCTGAAAGACTATTTTGCCGAGGACTATGTCCTCTCCCAGAAACTAGCCAAATTGCCGGGTGGCTGTGAGGTGTCGGAGACAATTCTGCCCTGTGTCACCAGCAACAGAACCCTACAACAGTTCGTCAACCGACACGGCCGCTGGGCTCAGGCCAGAAAGAGGATTGCCGGATGGTCCTATCCCTCCGAAATTCTGGCCAATCCGATTTTTTGGTCCATTGTATATCTGATAGTGGATTCATTTTCGCGGGCGGGCTGGCAAGTCTTCGTTGGCGCCACGGTTTTCAAAACGGGACTGGACGCTTTTCAAGGCCTGACTTCCGGAAAAAATCGGCGATTACTGACCTATCTTTTAGTGCCGCTGAAAGACCTCCTGATTGGTCTCATCTGGTTTTATCCCCTCCTTACGGATACGGTTTACTGGAGAGATAAACGATTGAAGGTGGCCAAAGGAACTAGATTGATGGCAGCCGACAGGAGAAAAGTGCTGGGAATCTCTGTGCCCAGGCTCTCCTGGAAGTGGAAGAAAGACCAGGCTGGCTCTTCTTTGGATTAGGCCGGGTTTTGTGCCGGAGGCCGGAGTCGAACCGGCACGTCCTCGCGGACACCGGATTTTGAGTCCGGCGCGTCTACCAATTTCACCACTCCGGCATCATTAAATGTATTAATAAGTTAATTAGGGGGCGTCTAGGACGCAAGGGACAATTTGTCCAGTGAGCTTATCGGAGATTGCCTATTCACTTCTATGTAGCCACGTTAGTTAAGACCTAATATTCAGTAATCAAGAGACGTCGAAGCACAGTCACCAGATAGCCACTCTGAAATATGGATTTATTGTAGTCAATCAAATGAGGTCTTTGTACCCCTAATAATTGAGACGGTCAAATCAATTAGAGATTCGGTTGACAAATGAAGATTCATGATTATCGTATGAATTGTAATGTGTAAAAAACTAATCGTCGTGCTTGCCTTAGGCGTCTTGTTAGCCAACTATGTTGCCTGCCTTAGCTGCACCGACCACATAGCTAACCAACCTAAGGCATCGGGATTCACTGAACCCACGACAGAGAATCTATCAAATTCAGCGCCGGACAACCCAAAAGAGAGTACTCCTGCCGGTTGTCATTGTGTCTGCGGCCTTGGAACTTTCACATTTGCTATAGACTCGTTTCCAACCCTGGTAGACTTGCCTACATTGCCTTTGTTCGCATTTAACTCGGATTTAGCCGAGCAAACCCGCACAGACTCTATTTTTCGTCCCCCGCAGGCTTAATTAAGCCTCCCTCTTAACCCTTTTTTTCTAAAACTCATTTACCAGAAGTATTTGGAGGTCTTAATGGCCGTTAAGTTTGTTTTCATTTTTCTAACTCTATTGTTGATATCAGCAACTGGAATAGGTCAAGAAAAGCAAACCTATTCGCTAGCAGAGGCAATTGACCAAGCCCTAAGAAACAATCCTGATGTTTTGATGGCTCAAAAGGAAATAGAGGCTGCCAAAGGCAGAAAGCTCCAAGCAATCTCGCCTGAGCAGCCTGAACTGAATCTTGCCTGGGAAGGTATTGAATCAGGCGGTTCACTTTCCAAAGCCAAGGAAAGGAATATAACTCTAAGTCAGAATCTAGAATTCCCAAGCAAGTACATTCTAAAAAGGGGTGTCGGGCAAAGAGAATTTGATATCGCCCTAGAAAATCTTGGCCGGATAAAATCATTGGTAGCGGCCCGAGTGAAGGGTGCTTATTACAAGGTTAAGTACTTTGAGCGGTTGGTTGAAACGCTGGAATTCACCTTGGGGCTTCTGAACCAGTTTCGGGACGCCACCCTGTTTAAATATCAGGCTGGGGAGTTGCCCTACTTCGAGGTTATCAGGGCCAAAGTTGAAATTGCCAAGACCCAAAATGAAATCCTCGAAGCCAAAAAGGAATTACAAACCTATCAGACTGAGTTAAACCTGATCTTGGGTAGGTTTGGCTCTGAAGAACTCAATCTAACCGATGAGTTGATATTCGTCCCCTTTCAAGAGAGTAAGGAGCAAACTCTCCCGAGATTGACGCAACAGAGCAAGAGCCTGAAGATCGCCAGATTAACCCTGGAAAAGGAGGCCAAAAACTTGAGTCTGGCCAGATCCAGCTTCATACCAGACCTGAGTCTGACAGGAGGAATGCTAAGCGAAGGCGGTCAGGGATATATTCCATCTTTCGGAGTTGGTATTACTCTCCCCTTATGGTGGTGGAATCCCAAGGGGCAAATCCAGGAAAATAGAGCCAACCTACAGATTGCAGAGACTAGAAAACAAGCTTTGGAAAGAATCGTGAAAGGCAAAATCGAAAGAGCTTTCGACTTGGTGCAAGCTTCCCAAGAGCAGGTAGAACTTTTTGAGAAGACGCTCTTGAAAGAAGTTGATGAGGAACTGAAGGCTGGAATCAACAGTTATCAGTACAATCAAATTGATGCTTTGGGGCTTTTGGATATCTACCGCACTAATAAAACTACCAAAACGGAGTACTACAAAACCCTTTACAACTATCTATCAGCCCTGGCAGACCTGGAGGTGGCCGGTGAAACATCAGAATAAAACAATCAAAAGTAGATACTTAAGGTCTTTCATTTGCTCAACCATCCTCATCACCCTGCTTTTGGGTCTTTCGGTCTCGTGCAAGAAGACGGAAATGGAAGAACACCAGGAGCCTGTGGGCACACCGGACATCATTACTCTTACAGAAAAGAGTTCAGAATTGCTCACCTTGAAGAAGGAAAAGGTAGCTCTCCGCTTGATTCCAATTCAGTTTACTGCCTCAGGCAGGATTGGCTTCAATGAAAAGAAGTTAGTGCATATCACTTCCCGGGTTTCTGGCTGGGTAGAAAAGGTTTATGCCTTTGTGGGAGACAAAGTCCGGGCAGGAGACACTCTGGTTTCAATCTACAGCCCCGAATTCCTCTCTGCCCAGGGGGAATTCATTCAGGCCGAAGAGCGTCTGAAATCAATTTCTCAGTCTGACTCGGTTGAGCTTCACACCGCAACAGCCTTGTATCGGTCAGCCAAAGCCAAATTATTGCTGTTGAGTGTTACCGAAAGAGAGGCTGAGGAACTGGAAGATACTCACCAGCCATCCTCTCACTTAGTAATCAGAAGTCCCCTATCTGGCACAGTTTTGGAAAGTAATGTTATCTCTGGCAATGTAGTCCAAAAAGGGGACAACTTTTTTCAGCTTTCAGACTTAAGCTCTCTGTGGATAACCGCCAGTGTCTATGAAAAGGATATCAGCTTGGTAAGAATTGGACAGAGAGTTACTATCAATACTTCCGCAATCTCCGGCAAGGACTATCAAGGCTCTGTCGAGGCTATCAGCGATGTCTTAGACGAAACCACTCGGACATTCAAAGTCAGAGTGCTAGTTGATAACAAGACCGGAGAACTAAAGCCCGAGATGTTCTGTGAGGTCATATTTGAAAGCACTCTGCAAAATAAGCTGTTGGCAATCCCCGAAATTGCAGTTCAGTCTCTGGGCGAAGAACAGGTGGTTTTTACTCCCTCGGGGAAAAATACCTTTACTAAGAAATCAGTCAAACTAGGCAGGCATTTAGGCGGCTTCGTAGAGATTTTGGGCGGCCTAGAACCCGGTGAAGAAATCGTCACTGAGGGTTCTTATACTTTGAAATCTGAACTCATGAAAGGGCAGATGGGGGAAGAATAAGTGTTGAACAAACTAATTGGCTTAGCCTTAAAAGAAAGATTGCTCATAATAGTCGCGGCTATCTTCCTAATCGTCTTTGGCATCTACTCTTTTCAAAAACTCCCCATTGATGCCTTCCCGGATGTCACCAATGTGCAAGTACAGATTATCTCCGAAGCCCCCGGTATGTCTCCCCTTGAGGTTGAGAAACTGGTGACCTTTCCTGTTGAAATCCAGATGAGCGGTTTGCCGAGGCTGGTCGAGCTGCGCTCTCTTTCCAAGTCAGCCTTATCGATGATTACGGTTGTCTTTGAAGATGGAGTTGACATTTACTTTGCCCGGCAACTGGTCTTAGAAAGACTGATCGAAGCAAAAGAAAAACTGCCGGAAAATGTGGAAGCCAGCCTTGGACCCATTTCAACTGGATTGGGGGAAATCTACCAATATGCTTTGGAATCCCCTCAGCCAGCCGAAACTGACAGACTAGGGCAGTTGACAGATTTGCGAACATACCAGGACTGGATTGTCAGACCGATTCTCAAGGCGGTCCCCGGCGTGGTGGATGTTAACGCCTTTGGAGGATTTGTCAAACAATACCAGGTAGTAGTTGACCCGGACAGGCTGAGAAAATACGATCTGACTCTAAGAGGTGTCTTCGAGGCAGTGGCCAGCAATAATTCCAACGTGGGCGGGAACATTCTGGAGCATTTTTCCGAGCAGTATCTAGTAAGAGCGGTCGGATTGATTAAATCTCAGGAGGATATTGAGGAAATCATTCTAATGGAACATAAGGGGGAGCCTGTTTTACTGCGGGATGTGGCCCAGGTAAAGGTAGGCCCGGAAGTCAGGCAGGGAGCCTTTCTAAAGGATGGCACAGAAGGGGTGGCCGGAATTGTGATGATGCTAAGGGGAGGAAATGCCAGGGAAATCGTCAAGAATGTCAAAGCCAAGGTCGAAGAAATCAACCAAAATAAAATCCTGCCCGGCGGTACACAAATCAAACCATTCTATGACCGCACCGAGCTGGTCCAGGCCAGTATAAACACAGTCACCAAAGCCTTATTGGAAGGTGCGGTTTTAGTGATAGTGGCTTTGTTTCTGATGCTCGGTAATTTCAGAAGCGCTCTGATTGTAGCCTTAAGTTTGCCCCTGTCGATTCTCTTCACATTCATAATGATGAGATTGTCAATTATCAACCTCTCTGCCAATCTGATGACTTTGGGCGGTCTGGCCATAGCTATCGGGATGATTGTGGATGGCTCGGTAGTCATGGTGGAAAACATTTACCGCCATCTTTGTGAGAAAGGCCCGGATGACCGTAAAACCAAATTCGAAGTTGTCTTGGAATCAGCTCAACAGGTGGCCAAACCCATTGTATTTGGAGTCGGGATAATCATTATAGTATTCTTGCCTCTGTTCTCACTTCAAGATATCGAAGGCAAGATGTTTACTCCCCTGGCGACTACTATATGTCTGGCCCTTTTCGGGTCAATTCTCATTTCTCTTCTGGTGGCTCCGGTCTTGAGCTTGCTTCTTCTGACCAAAGGAAAAGAAGGAGATGTTTTTCTACTCAGGGTGGTGAAAAGAATATACCTGCCCTCGTTACACTGGGTCTTGAAGCATAAGAAGAAAACGGTACTGGTTGCTTTTGCTTTTCTAATTGGAAGCTTATTTATTTTTCAATATCTGGGGACCGAGTTCATTCCCTCCTTGGATGAGGGTTCCCTGACACCGCAGGTCATCCGGTTACCCGATATCTCCTTGAGTGAATCCGTAAAGATTGAGCAGGTGGCTCACCAGTTAATGAAGAAGTTTCCGGAGATTCAAACTGTAGTCTCCAAAATCGGAACCGCTGAAATAGCCACTGATCCCATGGGGCCTAATATCAGCGACCCGATTGTGATTCTTAGGCCAAAAAAAGAATGGAAGACAGCTCAGTCCAAGGAAGAACTGGTGGAAAAACTCAGGAAGGAGTTGGAAAGTATCCCTGGCATTGCTCTAAATATTACTCAGCCGATTGCCCTCAGAGTAGATGAGCTGATATCAGGAGTAAAATCGCAGATAGCCATCAAAATCTTCGGGGACGATATGGAAGTCTTAAAAGAAAACGGAGACCAAGTGGCCAAAATTGTCTCCACCGTCAGGGGAGTAACCGATCTCAGAGTTGAACAGGTGGCCGGACAGCAGTATCTGACCGTAGAAATCGACCGCCGCAAGATTGCCCGCTATGGCATAAATGTCTCCGACGTACAGGAGATAATCGGCATTGCCATTGGGGGAAAGACTGCCACAGAGGTCTTGGAAGGAGACCGAAGAGTGGATGTCTTTGTCAGGTTTCCTGAGGAAAAGAGAAGTTCGATAGCTGCCATTGGTAATATCTTGATAAACACTCCCTCCGGCTCGGCTGTACCATTGCAGCAACTGGCCAAAATATCCTTGCAGCAGGGACCAGTTCAGATTAGCCGGGAAAATATAAAAAGAAGGATAGTAATTGAATGTAACGTCAAAGAACGGGACATAGGCAGCTTTGTGGCTGAAGCACAGGGCAAGATCAAGGAGCAACTTCTACTCCCCTCCGGTTATTATATAACTTGGGGTGGAGCATTCGAAAGCCAGCAGAGGGCTATGAACCGACTAAAGGTAATCGTCCCCATTGCTATAGGTCTGATATTCTTTCTCCTCTTCTCGGCCTTTGATTCCTTCAGGCAGGCCTTTATTGTGATTTTGAATTTACCATTTGCACTCATTGGTGGGGTGATAGCTTTGTACATCTCTGGCATGTATCTGTCAGTTCCTGCTTCAATAGGATTTATCGCCTTATTCGGTGTAGCTGTATTGAACGGAATAGTCTTGGTCGCCTTTATTAACCAATTGAGAAAACAGGGGATCATGAAAGACATAGCCATAATAAGAGGTTGTACTTACCGACTCAGACCGGTCTTGATGACAGCCCTCGTAGCCATGTTAGGGTTGGTTCCCCTTCTCTTAGCTTCTGGTGTTGGTTCTGAGATACAGAAACCCTTGGCAGTTGTGGTGGTAGGTGGGCTGTTTTCTTCCACCATATTGACTTTGTTAGTCCTGCCGGCTCTGTATAGTTGGTTCGAAAAGGATAGAGCCTAAGATACTTTTTCAATTGACAGTTGCAGAAAAACGTATAAATTGGTACAAGGAAATAATCAATGCGCTTAACTGCCATGAAGAGATTACAGTCGATCACCGGAGTGTTGTTGTTCTTCTTCGCCCTGGCCATCGCGCCCTGCTTTGAATCCGATTGTTGCGCTGAAACCCTTTGTGTGGATTGCTTTTGCGTTCAGTGCCTAATGAACTTTAATAATCTCATAGAGCCTTCTCAGCCGGTTTTTCATCTCCCTCAAAATTCGGCTCAGAATTTGTTTGTGCATCAAGCCTCACTTAATTTGCTCGAGCCCGCCTTCGAGATAGACCAACCCCCCAAAATCCTGGCCTAACCTGCCGGCGCTTTCTAGCGCGGGGTAATTCAAATACATCATTCTTGAAGCCTTTTCTTGCCTTAAAGGTAAGATAACAGGCAGTAAACCACGCAATCAGAGTCAAAATGGCTTCCTTTTGGTGGAGCCGAGAAGGAGTTAGTTCATATGTTTGCCAATATATTGAAACCCATAACGGTGGTGGCGGTCGCAATGATTTTGGCAGTGACAAGCTTGAGCTGTAACGGCCGCTCCGAAAGTTCCAGTGATGCCAAGCGCGCTTCACAGCAGGCCGAAGCTGCCGTTTCAGAGCCGGATACTTTATCTCCAGATATGGCCGACTGGTGTGCCGAGCACCGGGTGCCCGAATCTGGGTGCACCCTTTGCCATCCGGCCCTGATAGCCAAGTTCAAGGCGGCTGGTGACTGGTGCGGGGAGCACAATTTGCCTGAGTCTCACTGCAGAATCTGCAACCCGGACCTGGTCTTTCCTCAGGAGAAGGCAATCCTGGAGTCCGCTCCGCAAAGAGATTCCGGAATGGGGATTTCAATTTTTTTCCCCAAGAATAGCCCTAACTGCGCTACCGACGGAGCCTTGATTCAATTCGCCAGTGCTAAAACAGTTGAACGAGCAGGGTTAACGATCGAGCCGGTATTGTCGGCGGTTTTGTCCCCCTCGGTTGAGGCGCCGGCCGAGATTATTTTGGACGAGACCAACACCGCGGTTGTGACCTCTTCCATCCCGGTTCTGGTACTACGCTGGCTGGCGCAACCTGGACAAGTGATTAAGTCAGGGGAAGTGATAGCTGAATTAGAATCCCCGGAAATGCCCAAGTTGAAGGGTGATTATCTGGAAGCTCAGGCTAATTGGAGGGTTCGTGAGCAGGAATTGAAGCGCAAAGAAGAATTACGAAAGCAAAATATCATCAGCACAGCAACATATGAAGCTACTCTGGCAAGTGCTCAAGTCACCCAGGTCGAGCTGGCTAAAGCCGAAGGTTTTTTGAGGGCTGCCGGGATGTCCGATGATGAGCTTCAGGAATTCCTGACCAAGAAATCGGTAACTCCCCGCTACTGGCTGCGGACCCCGGTTTCTGGTCGATTGATGAGAAGAGACGCCAAGCTGGGAGAGCTTTTGCCTGGCGGAACTCCTCTGACGCTAATATCTGACCTTAGCTTGCTCTGGATAGAGGCAAAAGTAAGAGAGCAGGATGTCAAAAAGATAAAAGTGGGGCAACAGATGGAGTTTTTGACCGATGCCTCTGCAAATCGTCGCTTCGGAGGAAAAGTCATCTGGGTGGCTCAGTACCTCGACCAAGAGACCCGAACCGCTACGGTGCGCGGAAAGATCTTATCCAGTTCTGATCGATTAAATCCGGGAGAGTTCGGACGAGCAATCATTTATACTCAAGCTGCAAACACCTCGGCCGTTTTGGTGCCAAAGAATGCGGTGCAGTGGGAAGGATGCTGTAACGTCGTTTTCGTGCAGGAGGCACAAGATCGCTATCGACCTCGCAAAGTGAAAATTGATATTGGAGAAGCAGATTACTA
>MGQQ01000025.1 GCA_001798855.1 Deltaproteobacteria bacterium RBG_16_49_23
GTACCGATCCTTACTATACCTTCAATAACTCGGCCCCTCACGATGATAGTTTGCGATCCAACTCTAACCGGAATCTCGAAGATACCGGTTATATTACCACTCCCCGTCGCGGATTGTGTGGCTTTTCGTATCGCCTCAAACGCAGCAGTTTCTGACCCAAATTCAGTAACCAATGGATCAAGACCGTGGCGGGCTTCCCCAAAAATGTGGCGCAATTTGTTTGGGTCTACACTTCTTGAGACATTGGCCGCTCCTTTAAGTTCACATATACTCGTTCCTCTGGCAGCCATGCCTTGCCCTAGCGTTAATACGGTAAGTATTTGCTCCGCCGTCATTCCCGCGAAATAGGCACCTGCGAGGCCATAGTTAGCATTCTCCAAGGCTGTCATACCGAGATCAAACAGATGCTGACCTGGAACCCATATCAAATACCAGGGGCTTTGAAACAATCCAAGCGAATCAATAAAGTTAGTCGGGTTGCCGGCCACATATGGCCAAAGATTAATCCCACCCTCCAACCCAATGGGATCCGGGGTGATATATCTTCCGGTCTGGGGGTTGTAGTAGCGGAAGTAGTTGTAATGGAGACCCGTCTCTTGGTCGTAGTATTGGCCCGGATATACTCCGATACGTCTCCCCCTAAGAAGGCTTGTTTTTTACCCCCCTTGGCAGGGTGGTTTTAAACGGTGGGCGGCAGACTTTGGTCTTCGGTTTTCAAAGAGCGTGACTATAATTGATCCCATTTAATCATTGAATGAGATCAAATTATTTAACATTTTTAAGTACGTCCCCCGGTCCCGGACCGGGACCGGCCTGAAGGTGCGGCCCTCGGATTTCTGTGAGGATAGTGAATTCTATTTTTTAAACTCTATTTTGCCTTCTAAGCAGTTTCTGTAATATTCCAGCTCATCTGCTGTAGGGTTAAACTTCTCTTCTTCTCCTTCGTGATGCAAATCAAATAGAGCATGAATTACCCCCGATAATAGTTCATCTTTGACTCGAAGTTTATCAAACTCGTCGCTGATTACAATCTTAAGAGCCCATTGGTAGATTATCTCTTTGCTAAGCTTCCCTGAAAGATATCCATTTAACATCTCTAGTGCTTCCTCTCTTGTTGCACTCACCATTACCTCCTGTACTTTAGATCTTGATGGATAATCTTGCCGTCTTTTGTTACCCTATGGATAACCTCCTCAGTCTTGCCGGTCCACCTGTTGATTCTTTTTATTATTTCGCTAGTTGCTCCGTCGGCTCCAAGCGTTTTCCGCGGATCCACCGTCGTTTTATATAACAAACGATCGATTAGCTGTTTAGCTTTAGAAGCACCTTTGGTCGCACACTGTTGAATAGTCTTCCCTTCGCCAAGGGTTAATACTGTTAATAGTTGTTCCGCCACCATTTCGGTCGTACTGAGACCTGCTCCAAGATAATCTTCATTCTCAAGAGCCGTTAGCGCATTATCCCACGCAACCTGTCCAGGGACTAGAAGTCGTAACAACCAGTGACTTTCATATAACCCCCATGGATCTATCCAATTCACCGGATTATTGGTGTACGCGAACAGATTAATCCCACCCTCCAACCCAATGGGATCCGGGGTGATATATCTTCCGGTCTGGGGGTCGTAATAACGGAAGTAATTGTAGTGCAGCCCTGTTTCTGAGTCATAATATTGGCCCGGGAAGCGGAACGGATTCTCAACCGCCTGCACAGAGATTGTGGCTTCCCCGAACGGGTCATAAACAGCCTTCCATGCGATGCTTCCATTTCCATCTGTAAGAACCTGGGGTGTTCCCAGATGATCGTTGTGGAAATAGTAAGCTACTTCTCCGGGCTTAATCATTGCTAAGAGTTGGTCTCCAAGATAGACATACTCTGCCAACATCTGTCCGCTCTGGTTTGTCTCAGCAATCAGATGGCCCCAGAGGTCGTAATGAAATATTCTCGTCTCGGTTTGGGTTACCTTCTTAATCCTCTGGCCCGCCCCATTATAGGTGTATTCGGCTATTACATTGCTCCCCTGTAATACTCTGATCAGTTGGTTTGAAAGATCATAGATATATGTCCAGCCGGTTTCAGAAGTGATATTCCCATTTAAATCATATCCATAATCAATGGGCGGTGTCCCTTCGATGTAGGTCAGTCTGTTTGTCCCCATCTGGTAGGTATAGGCTCCAGGGGTCTCAAGAGTCTGACCTCCGGGTGGGTTGATTGCATCCAGAATGGAAATGATATTGCCATTGGGATCATATCCGTAAGTTAAGTTGCTTATTGACCCTGTCACAATGGACGATGTCCTGTACTGATTGTCATACCCCTGACTCAAGGAGAAACCATTTCCATAAGTTAGTCCTGTGATTCCTCCATAGGGTAGATAGGTAATGGCTGAGGCTAAGGTCTTGGGTTGGCCTACCAGTGTGGTGGAAACCTGGGAGATTCTGCCTGTTTGATCCAAAGTGTACGTAATTACTCTTCCCGTAGGATAAGTGATGGACGTAAGGATATTATTGTTATTGTAGGTATACTGGGTTGTGTAGAGGATGCTGTTTATCGTCTTATCCTCTCTGGTCAGGTTCCCTTGGCTATCATAGTAAAAGGTGTAAGATCCACTTGGGTCAGTCCTTCCTGTGAGCCTTACGATTCCATAGGTGACCGAAGTTGAATCGTAGGTGAAGGTGACGTTCTGATTGGGGTCGGAGGGAAACTGGATGGCTGTGAGCCTGTTTAAAGCATCATAGGTGTAGTTGACCACTGTTTCTTTGGCATCGAACCTCTGAATCAGGTTTCCTGCCTCATCGTAAAGGTAATCCGTGGTCCCGGTATCCGGGGAGCCGGTCTGGTTTTTCCTCCCAAAGTCATCATTGTAGTAGGAGGTGACGTTGCCATTGGGGTCTGTGACGGTTGCCTGGTTGTCCTGGGTGTCATAGCCATAAAGGGTGACGGTGCTTAAGGGCTGGGTCATAACCTTTAAACGGCTTAAGGGATCATAGGTGTAGGTGGTTGAGTTGTTTCTGGGATCTTTTGAGGCAGTGGGGTTCTTTCTTCCGTCATAGGAGTACTCCGTGTAGGTAGTGTCAGGGTTGATGATTTTCTTGAGGTTGTTGTAGGCATCGTAGGTGAAGTCAAGATATTTCTTCAGGGTCCCCGCAGGGTCTTTGGTCTCTTCACGGGTCCGGTTTCCTTCCACATCGTATTGGTACTGGATCTTGTTCCCAAGGTTGTCTCTGATCTCTGTCAGTTTATTGGCAAGGTTGTAGAAGAAGTCGATCCGGTTTGCTTCGGGTAGGATGATGTAGGAGAGGTTTCCTCTGATGTCGTAGAAGTATTGGGTCTGAGCCCCTGTGGTTTGATTGGTGATGGTCTTGATTCGATTTCTCTCATCATAGGTTCGCTGGGTGATGACTCCATTGGGATCAGTGATGGTTCCAACGTTTCCATTCGCATCATAGTTTGAGAACTCTGTCCTTTGATTCAGGGCATTGACAATCGCCTTGAGCTGGCCCCGGTTGTTTCCCTGATCCGGGGTGTTGGCGTAGTATTCGAGGGTGGTGATGTCTGAGACATCAGTCCTTGGGCCGTTGATTTGGGTGAGCTGACCCAGGGAATTGTACTGATACGATGTGGTATAGGTCTTTTGGGTTGGAGTGCCATTGATGAGCACATAACCTGATTCTTGGCGGGAGAGAATGTTGCCTGCTGTATCGTAAGTTATGGTTGTGGCTTTATTCTGCTGGGTATCAACCACACTCTTTATCGTTTCTGTGCTCTGGGTCAGAAGAAAGGGATCGTCAGTGCGATGGGTATAGGTGTAAGAGGTTATCCGCTGCTCAGGCCAATTTAGGGCCTCTTTCGTTTCCAGTATCTCTCCCACCTGTTCCCAGGGGTTTGCAGGGTTGTCGTAGGTGTATTGGGTCGTGTATTGGTTTGAACCGTCTATGGAGGTTACCTGGGTAAGATCGAGCCAGTTGCTGTATTGAAAGGTCTTGTTATTGCTTCCGCAAGTTGAGCAGCCCTGGATTTGCTGAACTACATCAATACCATCGATCACAGAATTGGTGTAGGTGGTTGTGCCAGTCGATCTTGTAACGACAGTACTCCCAGGCTGATAGGTGAGGTTTATTTCTTCCTGATGGATACTATCTTTGATGTGGCTGTAGTAGTTGATCACCCTCTGCCTGTTGTCATATCCCCAGTGGCCGATCAGGTTGTTGTTGGTGTCGTATTTGTCGGTGAGATTGTGGTTTGAATAGGCGTAGCTGATGAAGTTCGTATCAGCGTAAGTGACCTTCCAGAGGTCTCCGTTCTGGTACTGATAAGAGACAGACTGAGCTTTGGGGTCCGTGATTAAATCAATCCGATTATCGACATTATAATGGATTAACAGGGTTTTACCAAAGTTGTTTGAGACCTGGGTGAGAAGTCCTGCTGTATAGTTCAAGGTGAGTGCATTTCCGTTGGGGTCGGAGATATCGAGGAGTTTTCCATCGGAACCGAACCTGTACGTCAGATTCCCTTCTTTTCTGCGGAGGAAGTACTCTCCGGAAGATATGATCTGCCTGAGCCTGTCTTTGACCCCGGATTCCCCGTAGAAAACTATCTCACCATTCCGGCTTCTCTCCGTAAAGTAAAGTGCCCGGCCATCCGAATCCCAGATGCGGACCCTTTTTGTCGGGGTGGTTTGGACTTCATTTAAAATCATGGCGTAGTTGTGCATCCATCCGTAGCCAAGGGGGCCATCAATAATAACCTGGCTGTTGTAAGACCTTCTGAATTCCAGGGGAATGCCCGGAGTGGAAACAGAGATATCCAGAACTTCTTCATATTTGTTGCCCGTGGCTACGTTGACTGGATTGCCAACGGAGTTAATTAGCTTTCCCTCAGAAAGATCACATGTTTGAGGACGGCCCGCGTTCTTTCCTCGTTTCTCACTGCCAGGAAGCGCATTATCAAAGGGTAGTCCGGTTTCTGGATTTATTGGGCAACAACCCGCTTCTTTTTGCGCCAGTGTCCGCCAATCTTTAATTAGATCGCATCCACCATAATTCCAACAACATTGTGAGCAAAGAAATCCCTTTTCCCAACCCGTACTACCATAACAACTAAAACAATAACCCTGGGGAGGCCCTAGGGCCGGGAAAGGATCACATTCTCCACCACCAGGATAACCATTGCAACCATAACCCGATTCTATATTAGCACAATTCCAACCCACAGTCTCAATTAAGCCAGTTTGCCCGCTTTCTGAACAAGAAACAAATCTACAAATTACGAGTGCTGTATAAGTAGCTTTGTTGGTGACGGCTATCTGAATGTCCATTATATTCCTGCATTGGTCAGTAAGGGTGATCATTGCATTGTTGGCACAGTTATTATTGCTGGCCGGCGCGACATAGGTTGCAGTACCGTTCTGATTGGGCGTAAGCGTCCCCCCTCCTGACAGGCTCCAGTTGTACGGGGGACATCCGCCCAACGGTGACAAAACCTGAGAGGCATTAAAGCTCATTGATAGATCAGGATTATCAATCGTTAAGGGAGCCTGTCCTAATGCATCGCCACCCACCAAGAATAAGTTAACAATTGCAACAAATACACAGATGCCGCCAACACAGACTTTCCTCTTAATGCGCATAAGTCACCTCTCTAAGGGATTCAAGAACTCAATCAAAAAATCGTATCAATTTAGCTCCTTGAAAAAGGTTATCTAATCCCCCTTCATCCCCCTTTGTCAAAAGGGGGAAATATTTTCTCTATCCTTTGGCCTTTTTAATCCCGTAGACAATGTGGCAAAGAGAGGAGAAATTTTTTCTTTCGGTTATAAAAAACAAAAGCCCGGCTTCGATTTTGAATGCCAGGCTTTTCGATTCTCTTTCCACCCTTTCCCCCGATCAGGCAGTCAGTCTTATTTATTAAAAGGGATACTTAATTTATTTAATCCCGCTCTCTCCAATCGCAAATGTAATTTAATTGATACTTGGGTGGGATTACACCAAAATACAATTTTTTTGTCAAGGAATTTTTGTATTTTTAAAAAATTCATTCTATGTGGGAGCAAATCCTATACCAACAGTTAAGGGCCAGGAAGCCAGAACCCTGCAGCAACTCAATTATTTGAATTCAAATAAGTTTTTCCAGTTTGCGTAGTGCCATTTGTTCAAAAGAGGGTTAGGGAGCACTGCCAACGATTGTTGGCAGGTTGCGCGGATAAACCCTCTTTTTGGCTTTTAAGTCATTGATATGTCAATCATCTTTTCAACTGTTAACAATTGATTACATTTTGAATAAATGATTACAGTTCTTTTAAAAGCAAATGCTCGTGAAGGAACCCGACCTGTACTGGGGAGACCATTTCCGGTCTCACGTTCTCCGTCGCCCCCTCCCCTCTCCCCCCTGCCTTCGCCGAAACGCTTCGTGCAGGCAGGCACTAAGGGAGAAGGAGATAAGGGGCATTTTTGACAAGCATTGTAAATGTTGTTAGATTCTTTTTCATGAAGATCGAATTCATCTCTCCTGCCGTTGAAGAAAATGCTCCTGTTCCCAACCTCGCCCTTCTCATTCTCGCTGCTCTCTCTCCTCCGGATGCGGAGATTTCTTTTACCGACGACCTTCTTACACCGATCGATTCGGAAAAAGGGTTGAAAGAGGTTGACCTGGTTGGAATCACCGTTCTGACCAAAACAGCCCTGAGGGCTTACCGGATTGCCGACGCCTATCGAAAGAGGGGCATCCCTGTCGTGTTAGGGGGCATTCACCCTTCAGCCCTTCCCGATGAAGCCAAGGAACACGCAGATGCAGTGGTCATCGGAGAGGCGGAAGAGATCTGGCCCTGTCTCATTGAGGATGCCAGGTCCGGAAGCCTCAAACCCTTTTATCAACAGAAGGATTTCACCGATTGCTCAAAGATTCCAAGACCCAGAAGGGACATCCTTCCAAAAAAGGGCTATTTCCCACTCGATGTCGTTCAGGCCAGCAGGGGATGTCCCTATCGCTGCGAATTCTGCTCCGTCCGGAAATTTTTCGGCGATACATACCGACTCCGACCGATCTCCGATGTTGTCGAGGAAGTCAAAAGCCTTCCCCACCGTCTGATCATGTTCAATGACGACAACATCATCGGCAGCCCTTCTTACTCCGAAGAGCTTCTGAAGGCCGTCACTCCCCTCAAAAAAAAATGGATCGGGCAGGCATCTCTCCATGGATTGAGGGATGGGAAAAATCTTGAACTCCTATCCAGGAGCGGATGCATCGGGCTTCTCATCGGCTTCGAATCTCTCTCGAAACCGAACCTCCTCCAGTCAAAAAAATATCAGAATGATCCGGCGGAATACCGGCAGATCCTCGATGCCCTTCACCGTTTCGGCATCACGGTCTGGGGCTCCTTCATTTTCGGCTTTGACGAAGATGATTCCGCAACCCTTGAGGAGACGGTGAAGTTTGCCATACAAACAAAGATCTTCTCCGTGGTCTTCGCCCTTCTGACTCCCTACCCGGAGACGGCCTTCTATCAGAGGGTCAAAAGCGAGGGGCGTCTGATTCAAGATGGATGGTGGTTGCTGGAGAGGCCGGAGGATTCCGCCCCCCATTACCTTCCGAGGAAGATGAGCGGGAGTGAGCTCAGGGAAGGCTGGAAGAATGCGTGGAGGGAGTTTTATTCCTTCCCCTCCATTCTGAAAAGATTTCAGTGGAATTATCCATCCACCCTGATCAATCGCCTCGTCTACTTTCCTTTTCAGTTGATGCAGCGCCGGTTCGCGCAAATGAAGGTCATTGAGGGCAGGAGGAGATACCGGACCCGCTCATTCTGAGGCCCGGTATCCGCATTCTTTTCGATGACAACGCTTTACGATTCCCCCCTTCCCCGGCTTCTCAACCAGGAACGGAGCATCGCATTGCGGGCACTTCTCAGGAATGGGCTTGTCCCAGAGGGCAAAGGTGCATTTGGGATAGTTGGCGCAGCTATAGAAGGTTCTCCCCTTACGGGTCCTTCGCTCAACCAGCATTCCGTCACATCCCTCCTGGGAACAACGCACACCGGTATTGAGTGATTGGGTAAACTTGCATGCGGGATAGTTGGAGCAGGCCAGAAACCTCCCGAATTTGCCGTTCTTGATCACCATCGGGCTTCCACATTTTTCACACCGCGCATCGGTTTCCACCTTTTGAGGTTCGCCATTCTCCTCTACCTCTCGAGTATAGCGGCATTCGGGATAGCTCGAACAGGCCAGAAAATAACCTCTCTTCCCCCATCGCTTCACCATCTTCGATCCGCACTGCTCGCAGATGGCCTCTGTCGGAATCTGTTCCCTCTTCACATCCCGCATGGAGACCTTCGCCATCTCCAGATCCTTCTGGAAAGGGATATAAAATTCTTTAAGTGTTTCCACCCACCCCTTTTCACCCTCCTCGATCTTATCCAGGTTCTCTTCCATCAGGGCCGTGAACTCAATGTTGAGAATATCAGGGAAATTGACCACCAGAAGATCGTTCACCAAATAACCCAGCTCCGTGGGGAAAAATTTTCCTTTTTCGAGCCCCGCATATCCTTTTCCTTTAATGGTGCTCAAAATCGTGGCATAGGTGGAAGGCCTTCCTATCCCTTTCTCCTCCAATTCCTTAATCAGGGTAGCCTCAGAGAATCGGAAGGGAGGCTGGGTAAAGTGCTGCCTTGGGGTGAGCCCTAAAAACGCCAGGATTTCGCTTTCTGACAGAGCGGGTAATTGCTTTTCCTGATCTTCATGGGCATCCTTTTTTTCCGGAGACCGATCCTGTTTAGTCTGCCGGTGATTATCCTCTCCCTCAACATAAAGAGCCATAAATCCATGAAAAACAGGGACGCTTCCCGATGCGGTGAAAATTCCTTCGCTTGCCTTGATCTCGACCGTCGTCTGTAGAAAAACCGCTGGCGCCATCTGGGAGGCGACGAATCGGTCCCAGATCAGCTTATAAAGCGCCCATTGATCCTTGTCGAGTATGGACTTCATCCTTTCGGGATCCAGATCGATCGATGTGGGCCGGATGGCCTCGTGGGCTTCCTGGGCGCCCTTCCGGCTCTTATAGATATTCGGTTTGGGAGGAAGGTAGGATTCTCCAAAGCGACCCTGGATCCACCCCCTGACCTGATGGACCGCTTCCGCAGAAACACGGGGAGAGTCGGTCCGCATATAAGTGATCAGACCCACTGCTCCTGTCTCATCCAGTTCCACTCCTTCATATAGTTTTTGCGCAATCCTCATGGTTTTATAAGGAGCGAAGGAGAGTTTCCGGGAGGCCTCCTGCTGAAGACGGCTGGTGATGAAGGGAGGAAGGGGATGTCGCTTTTTCTCCTGTTGAACAATTTTTGAAACGGTGTAGGGAACTGATTCGAGCCGTTTCTTCATGGCCACGGCTTCGGACTCATTGGCCAGGTCCACCTTCTTCCCCTTCCACTTGACCAGTTTGGCCTCGAACGGGACCGGGGAATCCTTTCCCCTGAGCGTGGCGGTCAGGCTCCAGTATTCTTCAGAGATGAAAGCCTCGATCTCTCTTTCCCTCTCGCAGATGATTCGGACGGAGACCGATTGCACCCGCCCGGCGCTCAATCCCCGTCGCACCTTCTCCCAGAGGATGGGGCTGACCTGATATCCGACCAGACGGTCTAGAATCCTCCGGGCCTGCTGGGCCTCATATTTCGATTGCTGAAGTTGTCCGGGGTGTTTGAGGGCTTCCAGGACGGCGTTTTTCGTGATCTCATTGAAGAGAACCCTGTAAATATTCTTACCCTTATCGTCGATCTCCTCCGCGATATGCCACGCAATGGCCTCCCCTTCCCTGTCCGGGTCTGGGCCGAGATAGATATTCTTCACCTCTTTGCTGGCCTTCTTGATCTCCCGGAGAACCTTTCCTTTGCCGGATAGGGTGACATACTGGGGTTGAAAATCTTTTTCGAGATCGACCCCTAGTTCACCCTCAGGAAGGTCTTTGACATGGCCCACCGAAGCTTTAATGATATAGTCATCTCCCAAAAACTTCTGGAGAGTTTTTACCTTGGTTGGAGACTCAACAACAATCATTCCTTTTGTCATCTGTTCTATGATCCTCTCTTCTGGATTCTGTATTCTGACTTCATCATTCTTATTAATAATCTCAAAATTGAGCTGACATCTCTGTCAAATCTCCCCTCGCCTCCCTTTAGCAAAGGGAGGTTAGGAGGGATTTTAAAAAAGGATGTGGTTACAATGATGAGACTCTTCTTAACTCATCAAACTTCATTTTTCACCCCGTTAGAAATAATGGACCGCTTCTTTTCGAGTCGCAACGACTGGAATTTCTAACGGGGTTCACATCTTCTTGCTGAAGCACTTCCCGGGCCATTGAGAAATCAATTCTTTCAGCTCCAGAGTTAAGAGAAGACTCGACACTTTTCCGGGTTCGAACCCGCTCTCCCGGATCATCACATCGATATGGAGGGGATTCTCCCCTAACATCTCATAGAGAGCCCTTTCTTCTTCGGTCAGTTCCGGTCCGCGTGGCTTGACCTCCTCAACTCTCTCCTTCCCTCTTTTCCACTGGGGGAGTATCTCCTCAAGGATATCCTCGCTCGACTCGACCATCTTTGCTCCATCTTTGATCAACCGGTTCGTCCCGCGGCTTCCCTCTACCCCCACATTTCCTGGAATGGCGAAGACATCCCTGCCCTGCTCCAGAGCAAAGTTTGCTGTGATCAAGGACCCGCTATCTGCGCTGGCCTGGACCACAACCACGCCGATGGAGAGTCCGCTGATGATCCGGTTCCGCTTTGGGAAATGGCCACCCTCCGGAGGAGAGCCCATTGGGAATTCCGAAAGAACAGCGCCCTGTTCAAGGATCTTAGCAAAAAGGTTGCGATTCTCAGGAGGATAGACCACATCCACTCCGCAACCCAGAACGGCAATCGTTCTCCCTCCTCCTGAGATGGCCCCCCAGTGGGCCACCGAATCAACGCCCCTTGCCATGCCGCTCACAACCGTCACGCCGTGGCGGGCGAGATCCTGACTGATCTTCTCCGTGATCCACCTTCCATAAGGAGTGGTCTTTCTGCTTCCTACAATCGAGACGGCTAATTCATCCTCCTTTTTTAAGTCTCCCTTCAGGTAGAGCAGGGAAGGAGGATCATAGATATCCCGAAGACGGGGAGGATAAACCGGATCCTTCAAGGTGATCATCCTCACCCCCGATTTTTCCAGTAAAGAGATCTCCTTCTTGACCGCCTGTTCAGACGGCCCCTTCTTAATTTCGCTGGCCACCTTCAACCCCAGGCCCTCAACCTCCAGCAATTCCTTCATGGAGGCTTGAAAAACGGCTTCGGGGGTTTCAAAACGATCGAGGAGTCTTTTGATAAAAACGCTGCCGACTCCCGGAACGAAATTTAAGGCCAGCCAGTAAAAAAGATCTCCGGCCATAATGAAACCTGTGGAAAATGGCTTCGCTTTCTAAGAGGGAATATGATGACAAAAAAAAGCCTTGGAGATGATCAAGCACCCCCAAAGCTTTAGACAACAATGGAAGTTCTGCTTGCCGCTTATCTCTTCTTCTGTTCGATCTCCATCTTCTCTTTCGAGTAAGGCTGGATCATATCGCCCTTAAGGATGGCATCAAAGGCTTCGAGCACTTTTGCTGTATAAAATTTTCCGGATTGATCGATGATCTCGAGATTACCGGTGATGCTATACTTCCTGCCAATCTTCTTATCCGTCACAGGGTCACGGATGATGTCCGAGGCCCTAAAAATCGTATACTTATTTCCGATTAAAATAGGTTCCGCTGTCTTAAAGGCCAGGTAAAGGAGATCGCCTTCTGCCATCAGGTTCTTTCCTTCCCTGTTATCAAGGACGATGCCGATTCCTTTGTGGTCAAAACCGGCAATAAATCCCGAATAACGAATCTCCGGAATAACCCTCTTCTCCTCATCCGGTTTTTTTTCTGCAATACCCTCTGGCCTCTTCTCAACGACCGGCGGGGGCTCCACCTTCTTGACCTCCACCGGCTCTGGTTTGACTTCTTTCACCTCTTTGGGTTTCTCCTCAACAACGGGTTTCTCCTCAACAACCTTCATCGGTTCTTCTTTTTTCGCCTCCTCAAAGGCTGAGAGGCGAACGGGATTTCCCGGATAGATCCAGTGGGGATTGGTGATGTAAGGATTTTTTTGCCACAATTTCGGCCAGAGGAATGGATCTTTTAAAAACTTTGCCGATATGTCCCAGAGCGTATCCCCTTTTTTGATGGTATAAACTCCTTCTTCCTCCTTCTTCTCCTGAGCCATAAGGGTTAGAGCAAAAATGAGGGAGATAACGATCACCACAATGAGATGGAAACCCATCAGCCTTTTCATATCGACCTCCTTATTATTAAATCATTTCCTGTTCTATCCGGATGAGCAGTGGAAATTTTTGTTTAAAATTAGCTTCTTAACTCTTCTTTGTCAAGATAATTATTAAGCAATATTTATACCACATTGATGATCTTCGACATAACTATTGAATTTCATTTTGAAAATCCGTAAACCGGATGTCGGGTCACCTTCAAATCAATATCAAAAATGAACATTTTTTATACAGCCGGACTATATTTCTGAACAAATATAAGCCTTTAAAGTGATGGAGGGTTGGGGGATGGAAATAATTAAATTGGAACTAATTTTTTAAATCTTATTCATCGTTTTTTAGCCATGGACTACAGGTTAAAGGCCGTAGACAATGAACCGATCACCCCTCCGCCCACAACAACATTCGCTGATTTTTCCATAGCCCATTCTGATTTAATTTCTATGAAAGGAGATTGGATTTCATCTCACAACACTCGATGAGATAAATTGCGCAAGAGTAAGGATATCAAATATGGGAACCCTTATCACCTCTCTGATCGACTTGATAAAAACAGGCATATTGGCGCATTCGAGGACGAGAGCAGAGATATCCGGATTCCTTTTCATCAGAAGTAAAACTTCTTGAACCACCTCTTTTTCGATTTTTGGAACATCGATTTTCTCGCTGTTTTCAATGTAAACTTTGTAAAACTCGCTTCCCGGTTTCATCCCACGAATGACAATGGGAATATCTGCAGCCCCCACACCTTCGAAGTGGGCCATGGTTAAAGAGGTTTCGTCTGCTGTAAAGACGCCGATTTTCCCCTTCCTCCCCATAATCTGATAGGCCCAAGGGACCTGAATGAGGCTGGAAGAAAAAACTGGAACTTTCACCGAAGCGGCCATCTCTCTCTGCCAAAGTGCCAAAAAACCGCAGCTCGTTGTGACGGCTTTTGCTCCTCTTCTTTCTAAAACCCTCGCAGCCTGGATAAAGGGAGCAATGAGGGAAACATCCCTTTCCCTGACAACCCTTGAAGGAATGGCCCCCTTTACTTTTTCAAAGAGGACAGGAAAAGAATAGGATTGGGGATTCCCCACATCTCCTTCAAGCCTGGGGAAATGGGTATCGAGAAGAATAATCCCGATCAATAAAAATCTCCTATTAGAAAAATTTAGGGCATCTTTTCCATAACATAAAAAAAAGACCCTCAACAAGAGGAATTTTTTTCTTTACTTTTTTTTCATCATGGATTAAATAGGAGGCTTACCAAGGATACTTCCATCATTCCTTGGATTCCAGAAGGAGGTGGCTTATGAGGAAGATCGTCTATCTTTCAATCATTTCGTTTTCCATTCTTTTTGTTTCTCTGGCGCAGGCACAAACTCTGACCTGGACAGCAGGGGGAGTCGGTGGCGGATGGTATGCCATTGCCGGGGGCATTTCAAACATCGTCAATGAAAAATCAGGTGGAATAATAGTGAAGGTCATTCCAGGCGGTGGCACGGTCAACCCCAGGTTGGTGGACAAAGGGGATTGCGAACTGGGCTGGGGACTTCCTTTCCTTAATGTGGCCGCATGGAACGGTGAAGACCCTTATGATAAAAAACATACAAACCTTCGTGCGATTGCGGGTGGGATGAGTCTGAATTTCTTCCATTTCTATGTAGCGGCTGATTCTCCCATCAAAACCATGGACGATGTCTTCAAACAGAAAAAAGCCCTTCGCATGGCCATTTCGCCCACCGGAACATCAGATGAATGGGTTTTCCGAAAAGTCCTGGCCGCCTATAAGACAGACTACAAAGAACTGGAAGCCACAGGTTTTAAGTTCTTCAGGGGCTCCTATGCCGAACAGGCAAGCCAGTTTAAAGATAGAAACGTGGACTCCGTCTTCACCTTCCTGGCTACTCCAGGAGCCGCTGTCACCGAGGCTTCCATCGGACGTTCCCTTAGGCTGATCCATTTCTCACCGGAGGCATTACAGAGCCTGAAACAGTACGGCATCGAATCAGGAAAAATCCCGGCAGGAACATATCCCAAAGCAGCCAATGCCGATGAGGACATTACGACTGCCACGGCTGGAAGTGTCATCCTCGTTAATAAAAATGTCTCGGATGATGTGGCTTATCGTATAGCAAAAGTGATTCATGAGAATCTCGATCAGTTCCGGAAGATTCATGGATCCCTGACCCCTTATCAATTGAAAGATGCTGTTACCGGATTGGGGGCGATTCCTCTCCATTCAGGCGCTGAGAAATATTATAAAGAGAAAGGGATATTGAAATAGAAACCGGATCACGGGGGAAAAAACGCCTGCCCAATCCTTTCCAGAATATGGGCGGGCGTTCTTATAGGAAATAGCGGTGCGCACACTGACAGGTTGGGGTAAAATCCCTGTTCTCATTTGGGGAATTGTTGTTTCCCTGCTCCATCTTTATACCTCTGGGTTTGGCACCTTTGAACCTCGAACGCAAAGGGGAATCCATCTCCTCTTTCTTCTCCCTCTGATCTATATTCTTTTCCCTGCCACAAAGAAATCACCAAAAAACCGTCCGAGCCTCTTTGATGCGATGGCCTCCATCTTATGTTTCTTAGGGCCTGCCTATATTGTATGGAATGCAGAGCGTCTCAATTTCAGGATGGTGGGTATGGACGAGGTTCTGCTTATTGAGATGGTCTTAGGCGCCGTCTTGGTCCTTCTGATTGTAGAGGCTGCGCGCCGTGCCCTTTCCCGCTGGATGGCGATCACGATTGCCATCTCCATCTTCTATCTGGCCACCGCTCCTTATTGGCCTGGATTACTGAAATTTAAAGGATACCCATTCCCTCGAATGGTCGAAGTCCTGTTTTTAGCAGGAGATGAAGGGATCTTTGGATTCCTGACAGGCATCTCCTCCAATATCCTCTTCATCTATATCCTCTTCGCCAGTTTTATGCTTCATGCAGGGGTGGGGAATTTCCTCATCAACTTTGCGGTATGGGCTGCAGGTTGGGCAAGGGGTGGACCCGCAAAGATTGCTGTCATCTCCAGCGCCCTCTATGGAACAGTGAGCGGAAGCACGGTGGCCAATGTTTATGCCACGGGAAGCTTCACCATCCCTTTGATGAAAAAAGGAGGGTTTGTCCCCAAACAGGCGGCTGCTATTGAAGCGATTGCCGGCACAGGGGGGCAGATCATGCCGCCCATCATGGGAGCAGGGGCCTTCATCATGTCAGAGGTTACCGGGATTCCTTATTTCAAGATCATTCAGGCTGCAGTCATTCCCGCACTGCTTTACTATCTTGGCCTCTTCTTCGTCGTCCACTTCATTTCGCTCAAACAGGGCATGTCCAGTATCCCAAGGGCCGAACGCCCGAGCATCTGGCCTATGCTCCGCAATGCTTACTTTTTTCTTCCCTTTATCCTCGTGATCGTCTTTTTGGGATATGGATATTCTCCCAGTAAATCTGCTTTCTTCGTTGTCCTGATCATCTTCGGCCTCAGTTTCCTCGACCGAAGAACCTGGATGACCCCTAAGAAGACTCTGGATGCGCTCTTTGAGTCCGCAGTCAATGCGGCCATCATTGCCACCGCCCTTGCGGGATCCGGAATGGTAGTCGGGATTCTAACACGGACGGGCGCAGCGCTGGCCTTCGGAAGCGTCCTTTTGAGCGCTTCATTTAATAATCTTTTAATCGCCATGATCCTCGTCTTTCTGGTCGTCAGCGTTCTCGGGACCGGAATCCCGACCACCCCTGCCTATATCATTGCTGTCATTGTAGGAGCCTCAGCCCTTGGAAAGTTTGATGTCGCCTTATTATCGGCCCACCTCTTCGTCTTCTACTATGCGGTGCTTTCGGATCTCACCCCTCCGGATGCCATCACTGCTTTTGCGGCGGCAAACCTGGCCGGCTCTGAAATGATGACCACAGGATTGGAAGCCTTCAAGCTGGGAATTGCAGGGTTTCTTATTCCCTTCGCTTTTGTCTTCCAACCCGCCCTTCTCCTTCAGGGAACGCTCTCTGAAATCTTCATGGCAACCGGATTGACAGCCCTCGGGGTAGCCAGCCTTTCCGCTTTTCTGGTCGGACATGTCTGGTCTCCCTTAGGCTGGCTCCATCGTCTTCTCTTCGCATCCGCAGCCATCCTGCTGGTCTTTCCCACGATCGGCATGGAGTTGATTGGAATCGGACTGTCAGGGGGATTGTTTATCTGGGCAAGGATTAAAAAAACAATAACCAAATCACAAGCACCAATCGTCAAATAAATTCCAATAATCAATATCCAAACAAATTCCTATAAAATGATTGTTATTGGTTATTTTGGAATTGGGTGATTAGGGATTATTTGGAGATTGGAATTTGGGTATTGGGATTTTATCTTTTCTTTCTTAACATCTTCAACAGAAAGACCATCTCCGCATTTTTTGCCAAATAAGAAATAATGACATACACGATCAAGCCAATGGCAATCCCTGCTCCGAGGAGAGGGATCTTCTCCGTTTCATTGCCCGTTGTCGACCAATCCCCCATAGAGCAGATCAAATAGGCAATGAACCCCATGGGAAGGCTGCAGAGCAGCGTCCGGAAAAGTGATTTCACATTCTTGCTTGCCTCCATACCGCCCAATTTCGGATCCAGCCTCTTGCATAGAAGGATCAGGTTCAGAATCGATGAGAGACTGGTGGCCAGGGCGAGGCCGGCATGTTTCAAGGGAGTGAAGAATATGAAAACGGCATTGAGAACGACATTGGCTCCCAGGCAGATCAGTCCGATCTTGAGGGGTGTCCATGCATCCTGAAGCGAATAAAAAGCAGGCACAAGGGTTCTCACACCCGCAATGGCCCACAGGCCAATTGAATAGCACAAGAGGGCTTTTGCCGTCATCACGGTGGCAGTGTAGTCGAAAAGGCCCCTCTGGAAAAGGAGGTTGATAATGGGTGTCTTTAAAGCGATCAGGCCCGTCATGGCAGGAATGCTGATGAAAGAGGTGAGACGGAAGGTGAAGAAGAGTGACTCTTTCAACTCCTCCATCTTTCCTTGAGAGGCGAGCCCGGAAAGGCTGGGCAGGGAAGCCATCCCGATGGCAATGGCAAAAATCCCCAATGGAAATTCCAACAAACGGTCTGCAAAGAAGAGATAGGAGACGCTTCCTCCCGGGAGGAAGGAGGCGAAGATTGTATCGATGAAAACATTGAGCTGATAGACCCCTGTTCCGATAAGGCCCGGCACCATCAGGGCGCTGATCCGCCTGATGGCAGGATGTCCGAAATGAAAATTGAACCGGAAGGTGATCCCCTTCTGCCATAAAAAGGGGATCTGGAAGAGAAGCTGAATCACCCCTCCGGCAAGGACACCGATAGCGAGCGTCATGACCGGTTTTTGAAAGAAGTGATAGAAGAGAAAGACGGACAGGATAATGGAGATATTGAGGAAGATGGGGGCGATGGCCGGAGCGAAAAAGTGCCGATGGGAGTTGAGGATTCCCATGCAGAGGGCAAAGAGTCCCATAAAGAAAAGATAGGGGAAGATGATTTGATTGAGCATGACGGTCAACTGAAACTTTTCCGGGATTCCGGCAAATCCGGGTGCGATGATCTGAATTAAAACAGGTGAGAAGAGGATTCCGAAGAGTGTGATCAGCAGTAAGACCAGCCCCATCAGGGTGAAGGCGGCATGGGTCACCTCTTTCGTTTCCTCTTCTGACCGCTGGTGAAGGTATTCGGTATAGACCGGGATGAACGAGATGGTCAACGACCCTTCACCCACCAGCCGCCTCCATAGGTTGGGAATTCGAAAGGCGACGAAGAACGCATCGGCCGCCATCCCTGCCCCGAAGAAATGGGCGATGACCATGTCTCTTAAAAATCCAAGGATACGGCTGAGGAGAGTCCCCATCCCTATGGTGGAAGCAGCTTTTGTGATCTTCCTGTTTTCGGTCATCATACGAATAAATCGAATGGATTTAGTTGTTTGAAATCGTCTTGTAAAATCCCTCCCCTGCCTTCGCCGAAGCGGCTTCGCGCAGGCAGGCAACCTCCCTTTTCCAAAGGGAGGAGAAAGGTTTCCCCCTTTTGACAAAGGGGGATGAAGGGGGATTAGATCAGTTTTTTCAAAGCACCAAAGTGTTACAATAAATCGAATTACAGCAAATGTGCTTAATAAACCCGAATTCGTTAGATTCGTTATCACTCGGGTAATTCGTCATCGAACTTGACACACGCTACCCTAAAATGTTAAAAAAATCAACAGACTCACCCTCTATCCTCTCCCCATAAGAGGATAGAGGGTGAGGGAAAAAGAAAGGAGATACAATTTTGGCCAGTCATCAATCAGCAATTAAAAGGGCAAAACAGAATGAGAAAAGGAGAGTCCGGAACCTTCATATCGAATCGACTGTAAAGACTTCGGTCAAGAAAGTGCGGGAAGCGATCGAAGAGAAGGATATGGAGGGGGCCACGAAAGCCTTATTAAAAACCATCCCTCTGATTCAGAAAGGATGTTCAAAGGGCATCTTTCAAAAAAATACCTCCGCCAGAAAGATCTCCAGGCTGACCCAGGCAGTCAACAGTCTGAAACCAAAGACTGCTTAAAGCCTCCCGAATCAAACACCCTCCTACCTTTTTAAAACGGGAAACGTACTTCTATTCCCCTTTTCTAAAGGGGGGAGAGGGAGGATAAACAGGCCGGCAGAGGTCGATGACCAGCTTTTCCATCAGAAGATTCTTTGGGCCTCGCCCTTTTTTAATGGCTAAATCAGTCTGGTGACACTTCAGTATTCCTTCTCGCAGAGAAGCCTCGGGGAAACGCCTTCCTTGTTCTATCAATTTTTTAACATTCCAGGCCTGCATCCTGAGATTTCTCGCCATCTCTTCAAGGCCCTTCAGGCCGGAGACCATCTCCTTCACCCTCAAGATATTCCAGTAGTGCCTTGACATCATTCCTACCAGAAGGGGAACGGGATCCTCTTTCCTCTTCGGGACTGTCTCTTCTTTCTTAAACGGAATCGCTCTCGACTCCAGCGCTTTCTCCAGGATGGTCAATGCTTTCTCCAGTTTCTGCTGGCCAATAGCGTCGGTTAAATCAAAAACGGTGCTGACTTTTACTTCCGAAGTAATTCCCTCCGCATCAGAAAGTTCAATCTTTTTCTTTTCGCCGACGCTTAAAAAGACTTTCTCCAGTCCATTATCGAGATCCTGAAGGTGATCTCCCGCAACCTCGATGAGATAGCTGGCTGACTCTTCGGAGATCGATTTTCCCTTCTCCTCCATCCTCTTTCTGACCCAGGAGACGAGCCCTTTCCCTTTCAACCGGGGATACTCGATCACCTTCCCGGCCTTCTCAATCTCTTTCTGGACTCTCTTCCATTGTCCCAGAGTCTGGCCGCACATCGTTAAACAGGTGGTGGAAGAAGGATTCCGGATATAGGGGAGTAACGCCCCCACATTCTCCTCATCGAATTGGTCTGCTCCCCGTATGAGTACAAAGCGATATTGAGAAAACATCGGAAGGGTCCGGGCTGTCTGGGCAATCTCCTGACCGCTGTGTTCCTCTCCGTTGAAGAGATGAAGATTGAACCCCCTCTCCTTCGGGGAAAGGGTCTGGTTCAGTAATCTCTGGATCTCTTCTTCGATCAGGTAATCCTCGGGTCCGTAAAAAAAGTAGATGGGGAAAATGATTGAGTTTTGTTTCGTCATTATTCTATTTTTACCATGTTTGTTGATCATACCGCAATTTAAGTTCCAATAACCAAATCTCAATTTCCAAATAATAACCAATGGACCAATGACCAATATCCAAATTTAGAAAACCCACACTCTCTATTTTGGTTGGAATTTTGATGATTGAAATTTGGATAATATTTGATTATTGGCCTGCCTGCGCGAAGCCCCGCCTCCAGAAGCCTTGCGGAGGGCAGGCGCTTCGGCGAAGGCAGGCGCCTGGAGCCTGGCGCTTGATTTTTCTGGCTTCCTTCATAGAGATCATACTCCAATAGCCGGCATTCGATATTCGAATTGAAAAAGGGGATCTTCCTTTTTGTTCTCAACCCCACCCGTTTGGCCAGGTCGAGATTGCCGGAAAAGATATATCCATAGTATCCCTGGCACCGCTTCTTAAAAAAATCTCCGATTCCCTTATAGATCTCTTTTAAGGCTTCCCTCTCACCCATCCGTTCTCCGTACTCCGGGTTGAGCACCACGACGCCCCCTCCGCTGGGGACAGGGGTCTCGCCATACGGACAGATCCCGAATTCAATCCACCGTTCGACCCCTGCGGTCTGGGCATTCCTCTTTGCTCCCTGGATGGCCTCTCCACTGATATCTGTCGCAATAATCTTTCCATCCATGGCATCTCTTGCCGTCGCTCTTGCCTTCCGGCGAATCTCTCTCCAGGATGATTCATCAAATCCCTTCAGGTGCATAAAGCCATAATTACTTCTCAGCAGTCCCGGCGGCCTTTCCAGGCCGATCAATGCCGCCTCGATCGCAAGCGTCCCGCTCCCGCACATGGGATTGATAAAGTTGCCGTTTCCCCTCCAGCCGGTGGCCAGAATCACCCCTGCGGCCAATGTCTCCTGCATGGGCGCCTTCAGAGGAATCTTGCGATAACCTCTTCTTGAAAGGGGCTGGCCGGAGGTGTCGACAAAGAGCGAGACGGCCTCATCCTTCCAGAAGAGATGAACGACCGCCCGGTCTCTTTCCGAACCCGAATCCGGTCGCCGCCCGCGCACACTCTTGATCCGGTCCACAATGGCATCCTTGCATTTGACATTGGCAAACCGTGTATCCTTAATGGTCGGATTATCCACGGTTGAGGTCACACAGAAGTAACCCTCTTCAGGGATCAACTCCTCCCATTTCATTGAAGAGACTCCTCTATAAAGTTCATCAGGATGTCTTGCTTTAAACCGCTCCAGAAAGAAAAGGACCCGATGCCCGGTCCGGATAAAAAGGTTCAGCCTCATTGCGTCATCCATCGTTCCTTCTGTTTCAACGCTGGCGGCGCCCTCGGAGAGAACCGGAAATTCGAGCAAACGGAGTTCCTCTTTCAAATAAAGAGGCATGGACTTCGCACAGGTAATGACGATTCTGCTCTTTCTTCCCCAGATATTCATACTATCACTTAATTTCAGATTTCAGATTGAAATACCTTCAATCTGAAATCAAGCCAAAAATATTTGAAAGTTGAAAATTGACGACATCCAAAAATTTAACTCCTCCCCTTTCAAGGGGGAGGTTGGGAGGGGGATGGGTTTCTATTTCCTTATGAGCTTTATCGTCCCATCCCCACCCTAACCCTCCCCTTGAAGGGGCGGGAATACTTAAGTTAGCGCTCATGCCAACCGAGGAAGGAGTTCTTTTGAAAAGGAAATATTATAAATGTTAGAGATAAATTTTCAAATTTCATGTGTTCACATAAAAATTTTAAATGATATAAGCCACCTGGTCCCGGATATCCCAGTTTACGAATAGGAGATATGATAGCATATTTCTCGCTTCGTTGCTCCTCTTTTTGCGTTCCGCATCTAAAAAAGATAAAATGTTATGAATGGAACGCTGGCAGAAGATCCTTTCCGAAAGTATCACCGAACCGAAGCAATTGGCCTGTCATGTCTCAATAGACCCCGATTCACTCAGGCCTGTTGTAGCCCGTTATCCTCTCCGGATCACCCGCACCTATTTAAGCCTTATCCGGGAGATGGATGATCCCATATGGAGGCAGTGCATTCCTGACCCGCGTGAGCTGGAACAGGACGGCCTTTTGATTGATCCGCTCAACGAAGAAGGGCTCACCTGTGCACCAGGGCTCATCCACCGTTATCCCGACCGGGTCGTTCTACTGGTTTCTTCCGCCTGCCCGACTTTATGCCGGTTCTGCATGAGGAAAAACAGGATGGGGGATAAAAGAGGCTTTATAAAAGATGACTCATTTGAAGCTGCTGTGAAGTATATCGAAGGGAGGCCTGCCATACGGGATGTGATCCTTTCGGGAGGCGATCCTCTAATGCTTACCGATGATGAACTGGAAGAGATCCTGATCCGTCTTCGTAAAATTCCCCGTGTGGAGATTGTCAGGCTCAATACTCGTGCTCCTGTCACACTGCCGGAGCGCATCACCCATCGACTCTGCCGGATGCTGAAACGATATCATCCCCTCTATGTGAACACACAGTTCAACCACCCCACAGAAATCACATCCCTGTCGGCACAAGCGTGCGCCCTGCTGGCGAATGCGGGCATCCCGCTTGGAAATCAGACCGTCTTGCTCAGAGGAGTCAACGATGACCCGGAGGTGATGAAAAGACTGATGCAGAAACTCCTGACCATCAGGGTTCGCCCCTATTATATCCACCAGATGGATCTTGTAAAAGGAACAGGCCATTTCCGTACTCCTCTCCAGAAAGGATTAGACATCATGGCAGGATTAAGAGGACACACCTCGGGCATGGCAACCCCTGCCTATGTCATCGACCTGCCTGGAGGAAAAGGAAAGGTCCCCCTCCTCCCCGACGGTGTGAAAAGACAGGGAAACACTTTCTATCTGCGCAATTATCTTGGTGAGGTCATCGAATACCCGGATGGCGAAGCGGACAATTGCTAACTGTTACTAAGGAGTCCATAATTGAGAAGACATACTCCTCTGAAAATCTCCCCTCACCCCTCTTTTCCAAAGAGGGGTAATTCCTCCCTTTGGCAAAAGGAGGGAAGGAGGGATTTATCTTCAGTGTCTATACAATTATGGACTGACTAATAAATGCAAATTGAATATTTTGCATTGATCACTTCATCAGAGTTCCTCAGGAGTAAACGCTACCACTTCATCAATCGTTTTTGCATTCAATAAAACCATCACCAACCGGTCCACCCCAAGAGCGATTCCCGCCGAGGGGGGCATCTCCTCCAGCTCGGTCAAAAACCTTTCAGGCACGGGATAAATCGCTTTCCCCAGCAACCGGCGGGTCTCCGTCTCCAATTGAAAAACCTTCCGTTGCTCTTCCGCATCGGCCAATTCCGAGAACGCATTGGCTATCTCCAGGCCTCCCAGGTAGAGCTCAAATCGTTCTGCCACGGTCTGATCTTCCTCCTTCAACCGTGCCATCGCCCTCCGCTTGGCAGGATAATCATAAATAAAGGTGGGCCTTTCGATTCCGAGTCGGGGATCAATATCCTGCACCATGACCTCATCGAAAAGGTCCTGTTGGAGAGCCTCCTTCGCTGAAATCTTTGCGTAACGATGAAACGCCTCTTCGACAGTCATCCTCTCCCAGGGAGACGTAAGGGAAATATTATGCTCCTGGTAAGTTATTTTCTCTTCCATTCCGAGGTCAGTCGCAAGGGTTTGAATCAATTCCTCACACTCCTCCATGAGAGAGAGATAGTCGCCGCCTTTTCGATACCACTCTAGAAGGGTAAACTCCGGGATGTGCCGGCTCCCCCTCTCCCTTTCTCTCCAACAGCGACTTATTTGAAAGATCTTTTCATATCCTGCGGCGAGCATTCGCTTCATACAGAGTTCGGGAGAGGGATGGAGAAACCATTTGCCTGAGGGGACAGAATCGATATGGGATTCCGGAGCGGGAGCAGGAATGCGATGGGGAGTCTCCACTTCCAGGTACCCCCTCTCGCTCAAGAATTGTCTTGTCTTCTGTATGATCCTTGCCCTCTGCCGGAGGGCGGCCTTTCGCCTGGCCAATGGCCAGTTCTTCGTCACGGACTTATTCCTTGACCCGGGTTGAATATTCTCCGGTTCGAGTGTCAATGGTGATCAACTCGCCCTCCTGGACAAAGGGAGGAATACGCAGTTCATATCCTGTCTCAATCGTGGCGGGTTTGTAATCGGCCTTCGAGGTATCGCCTTTGACCCACATCTCTGTCTTGACCACTCTGAGATTGACAAAGTTTGGAAGTTCCACGCCAATGGCCCGCTCTCTGAACATCAATACCTTCACATTTAAGTTGTCAATGAGAAAATATTTTGTCTCTCCCAGCGCATCCTCATTGATGATGATCTGTTCGTAGGTTTGATTGTCCATGAAATAGTAATGATCACCCTCTTTATATAGATACTGCATGGGCCTCTCTTCCAATGAGGCGTGTTCGAAGGTATCTCCCTCGCGATAGGTTCGATCGATGGTGAATCCGGTGATCATATTTTTCAGTTTTGTCCTGTAAAGGGCTTGGCCTTTCCCCGGTTTGGAGAATTCAAAAACCGTGACGACATAAGGCTCATTATCGATCGTGACCTTCAAACCCTTTCTTAAATCCGAAGCTGTGTACATAGTTCAACCTTTCTTTTTTGTAACAATTTAGCTGTTTGAAGAAACTTGTAAAATCCCTCCCCACCTCCCTTTGCCCCCCGGGTCAGAGACCGCTCTGGGTCGGAGACCAAAGGGAGGAAAAGGAATTTCCCCCTTTTGACAAAGGGGGATGAAGGGGGATTAGATATTTTTTTAAAGCGCTAAAGTGATACCCTTTTTAAAATTCACGAATGGAACGAATAACTAATCGTTCGGTATTATTCGTTATCATTCGCCCAATTCGCTTTAGGTTAAAAATTATAAAAGAACCGGTTACGCATCCGCTCAGCCATAAACCTTCCCAGCAATTGAATGGCCGCGGCCTTGTTCGATTCGCTGACGAGAATATTTTGAGAGGTGCGATAGACTCTGGTGTCGGAAAGATCCTTCTCCATCCAGAGGATTTCCCCGGTCTTCTTTCTTAACGTTAAATCGATGACCACCGCAGTCTGGTATTCCTGGGCAATTCCGGACCGGTCATAGGAGACCGAATAGATCTGAAAGGATTTAATCACCCCTTCCAGAACAGAATCCGCTTCATCCCGCCCAACTACCTTCACCCTCCGGTCTTGAATAAATTCCCTCAAAAAACCCTGTGTGAAAGGGACCTCAATGCCGGGCTCAAAGGTCTGGTTGACAAAGGTGGGGATGGCGAGAGAGGCAATGCCGGGTGGACGATGGGTATCCTTTCCAACCATCTGGTATCCACAACCTGCCAATAGAACGATACAAACAATAGAAAGAAACTTTTTCAAAAATTGCATAGCAGCTTGGACCCTTTCTCCAAAATTCCAATAACCAAATTCCAATCACCGTAACAATTTAGCTGTTTGAAAAACTTTTAAAATCCCTCCCCGCCTCCCTTTGCCCCCCGGGTCAGAGACCGCTCTGGGTCGGAGACCAAAGGGAGGAAAAGGGATTTCCCCCTTTTGACAAAGGGGGATGAAGGGGGATTAGATATTTTTTTCAAAGCGCTAAAGTGATACCAATCACCAAATAATAACCAATTATCCAGGCACCAATTATTATTATTTTTTGGTTATTGAAAATTGGAGCTTATTTGATTATTGGGATTTGGTGATTGGTTATTCCCAAACAATCAACATACAATATTGACCAGTTTCTGAGGCACGAGGATCACCCGTTTGATCGCTTTGCCCGCAACCAGTTTTTGAATCCTCTCGCTCTTCAAAGCCCAGGTCTTGATCTCTTCCTCTCCATAAGAGGCGGGCACCGTGATGCGGTCTCTCACTTTTCCATGGACCTGGACGACGATCAGAACTTCATCCTCCGAGACAGCCTCCGGATCATAATCGGGCCAGTCCTTCTTGATGACAGATTCCTTATTCCCCAAACCCTCCCAGAGTTCCTCGGCGAAGTGGGGAACGAATGGCGAAAGCAGGATGATGGCTGCTTCAATCGCCTCTCTCATCAACCTTCTTGAGGTTTCATCCTCCCTGTTCTTCACCTCCGAGGTATAGATTTCGTTCACCAGTTCCATGATCGCGCTGATGGCCGTGTTGAAATGAAATCGCTCGATATCCTCGGTCACCTTCTTGATCGTCTTATGGGTTTTCTGGCGGAGGAGTTTTGCATCACCCTCTAACGAAGTCCCGAAAGGAAGGGAAGCCGCATCTCGGAGCCGGGAATGCTGTTCGGAAAAGAGCCTCCATACCCGGTTGAGAAAACGGAACGACCCTTCCACACCCAGATCGCTCCAGTCCAGGTCTTTTTCGGGTGGGGCGGCAAAGAGGCAGAAGATTCTTGCCGTATCCGCGCCAAACTTTTCGACCAGATACTCCGGATCGACCACATTCCTCTTTGACTTCGACATCTTCTCAAGCCTTCCTGCAGTGACCTGGCCGCCGCACTTGCGGCAGCGAAAGGCCTCTCCTTCCCTCTCCACTTCATCAGGGAAGAGATATCCATCCTTCGGACACTCCAGAACCTCTTTGCAAACCATTCCCTGAGTGAGGAGGTTGGTGAAGGGTTCCTTGACGCTCAACCATCCCATCTCCTTCAGGACGCGGGTGAAGAAGCGGGAATAGAGGAGGTGGAGAATGGCATGCTCAATGCCGCCGATGTATTGATCCACAGGCATCCAGTAATCAACCCTCTTCTTATCGAGAGGCCCTTCATGATAGTCCGGGCAGGCAAATCGATCAAAATACCATGAGGATTCGACAAAGGTGTCCATGGTGTCCGTTTCTCTGCGGCCCGCTCCGCCGCATTTGGGACATCTTGCTTCAACAAACTCTTTTGCGCTTACCAGAGGCGATTCCCCCATTCCTGTGACTTCCACATCGGACGGAAGGAGGACAGGAAGGTCCCTTTCTGGAACCGGAACAGTCCCGCACTTCTCACAGTATATAATAGGAATGGGAGCTCCCCAGTAACGCTGCCTGGAGATCCCCCAATCCCTCAACCGGTAACTGATCTTCTCTCCGCCTAATCCTTTCTCCTCGAGGTGCTTTGCAATCTCCTCCCTCGCCTTCATGCTGCTCATTCCATTAAACTTCCCTGAGTTGACCAGACCCCCCTCTCCCTCATAGGCTTGGGTCATGGTGTTCGCATTCAAGGCTTGATCTTCCTGCTGAATCACAACGATGAGAGGAAGTCCGTACTGCTTGGCAAATTCAAAATCTCTCTGGTCATGGGTGGGAACAGCCATTACAGCGCCTGTCCCGTATTCCATCAGGACAAAATTGGCAACGAAGATGGGCATTCTGGCCTCTGTCACCGGATTGAGGCAATAACCGCCCGTGAAGACACCCTCTTTCTCCGTTGTGGGAGAGGTCCTCTTCATCCGGTCTTGCCGTTTCATCTTCTCGACAAAATCCTTCACCTCTTTCTCCTGGGCGGTCCCCTTCGAAAGGGTCAGGGCAAGAGGATGCTCCGGAGCAAGGCTCATAAAGGTAGCGCCAAAGACCGTGTCCTGCCGGGTGGTGAAGACCTTGATCGTTTCCTTTGAATGCTCCAGAGGAAAATGAATCTCGGCTCCAATCGACTTTCCAATCCAGTTTCTCTGCATGGTGAGGACGCGCTCCGGCCATCCGGGAAGTTTATCGCACCACTCCAGGAGGTCCTCGGCATAATCGGTGATCTTGAAGAACCATTGTTCCAGATCCTTCTGGGTGACCCCCGGATCATCGGCATGGCCCCGCCAGCAGGTCCCGTCGCCCATCACCTGCTCGTTGGCCAGAACGGTCTTGCAGATTTCACACCAGTTGACCGTGGACCGTTTCTTATAGGCCAGTCCCTTTTCATACATTTTCAGGAAGAAGAGCTGTTCCCACCGGTAGTACGAGGCATCACAGGTGGCAAACTCCCGGTCCCAGTCATAACTGATGCCCATTCGCTTCAACTGCCTCTTCATGTATTCGATATTCTCATAGGTCCATTTGGCAGGATGGACACCGTGTTCGATGGCGGCATTCTCTGCGGGCATCCCAAAAGCATCCCATGCCATGGGATGAAGGACATTAAACCCTTTCATCTTCTTGTACCGTGCAACGACATCGCCAATGGAGTAGTTACGCACATGGCCCATGTGGATCTTACCCGATGGATAGGGAAACATCTCAAGAAGATAATACTTCTTCCTGTTCTCATCTTCCGTCACTTTGAAGAGCTTCAGATTCTCCCAGACCCTCTGCCATTTCTCTTCAATCTCTTTCGGGCTATACTTCGAATTCATGCCTTCCTCGTCATTGGTCCATTGAGTTATCGGGTTATTGAGTTATTGGGTTTTCTTGATGCAACTCATAACTCTTAACTCATAATTCTAAACTCGTTATCCTCTCATCATCCTTCTAATTCGAAGTCTTAAGGCGTTCAGCTTGATAAAACCCTCCGCATCTTTCTGATTGTAGACGGTGTCCCTTTCAAAGGTCGCAAAGGCCCCGTGGTAGAGAGACTTCTCCGATTTTCGGCCGATCACCGTGCAATTTCCTTTATAGAGTTTCAGCCGGACTGCACCGGTGACATTCTTCTGCATCTCATCGAGCGCCTTCTTCAGAACATCCATTTCCGGTGAAAACCAGTAACCATAATAAATGAGCTCCGAGATCTTCGGAATCAGGCTATCCCGCAGATGCATCACCTCCCGGTCCATCGTCATCGACTCAACAGCCCGGTGGGCGGTGTAGAGAATCGTCCCCCCGGGCGTCTCATAAACTCCTCTTGACTTCATTCCCACGTAGCGGTTCTCCACCATGTCGACACGCCCAATGCCATTCCTGCCTCCTATCTCATTCAACCGGGCCAGCAGGTTCGCAGGCGAAAGCTCCTGGCCGTCAACCCGCTTTGGAATGCCGTCCTCAAAATCGATTTCGACCACCGTGGGACGATCCGGCGCCTTTTCAGGTGAGACAGAGAGGATAAACATATTCTCAGGCGGCTCTGCCCAGGGGTCTTCGAGAATCCCTCCCTCAAAACTGATGTGAAGGAGATTCCGGTCGGACGAGTAGGGTTTCTCTTTTGTGACCGGGATGGGAATGCCGTTCTCACGTGCATAAGCCATCAACTCCTCACGCGATGTGAATTTCCATTCTCTCCAGGGAGAGATCACCCGGACATAAGGATTGAGGGCATAGTAGGTCAGCTCAAATCGAACCTGATCATTCCCCTTCCCGGTGGACCCATGAGCCACGGCATCCGCTCCCTCCAGCTGGGCGATCTCGATCTGTCTCTTTGCGATCAGGGGTCGGGCAATGGAGGTGCCAAGGAGGTAAGTCCCCTCATAAACGGCATTGGCCTTCAGCGCTGTGAAAACAAAATCCCGTACGAACTCCTCCCGGAGGTCTTCAATATAGACCTTGCTTGCGCCTGTTGAGATCGCCTTCTCCTCCAGGTGGTCCAGTTCTTCTGCCTGTCCGATATCCGCGGTAAAAGCAATCACCTCGCATCCGAACTCATTCTTCAACCACTTCAGAATGATAGACGTATCCAGGCCGCCTGAGTAAGCCAGAACCACTTTTTTCACTTCACCTTTCATTGAAACCTCCTTACCAAGTCAATGGTCAATATTCAATGGTCAATTGGCAATTGTCATTAATCATTGTTTATTGGTCATTGACTGTTGATAATTGATCATTGTTAATTTTTTTAAAGACTCCTTCCAACGCCTTGATCATCCGGTCCACTTCTTCCTCCGTGACGATGAGAGGGGGTAGGAACCGCAGCACATTGTTCATCGTGCAATTGATGAGAAACCCCTTCTGCATCATCTCCCTGACGATCCCCGCTCCCTCCATTTTCAGTTCCAGGCCGAGGATTAATCCTCTTCCACGGACATCCTGTACAAAAGGAAATTTCTTCTTGACTTCCTCGAGTCTGGAAAGGAAGTATTCCCCGACCCTCCGGCAATTCTCCAGCATCCCTTCCTCCAGGATCGCATTCAGGGCAGCCACACCCGCTGCCATTGCCAGAAAATTTCCTCCAAAGGTGGAGGCATGATCTCCCGGCTCAAAACTTTTGGCAATCTCTTCCCTGATCAACAGGGCTCCGATGGGAACGCCTCCTGCCAGCGATTTGGCAAGGGTGAGCATATCCGGCTCGATGTTCTCATGCTCATAGGCGAAGAGTTTTCCGGTCCTTCCCATCCCAACCTGGACTTCATCCAGAATGAGAAGGACCCCCTTCTCATCGCAGGTCTCCCGGAGTGACTTGAGATAGCCCTCGGAAGGAATATTGACTCCCCCTTCCCCCTGGATTGGCTCCAAAAGCACGGCGCAGGTCTTCGGCCCGATCGCGTCTCTCACCGCTTTGAGATCATTGAAAGGGACATATTTAAAACCAGGCATCAGAGGTCCATAGCCTTTGTGATACTTTTTTTGAGCCGTGGCCGTCAGGGTGGCGAGTGTTCTTCCATGAAAGGAGTTTTCCATGGTGATCACTTCGTATCGATCCTCTCCGATCTTCTCCTTTGCATATTTTCTTGCGAGTTTCAGCGCTCCTTCATTGGCCTCTGCCCCGCTGTTGCAGAAAAAGACCTTGCCGGCAAAGGAGTGTTCACAGAGAAGAGAAGCCAACTGGATCTGGGGTTCGATGTAGTAGAGATTTGAGACATGGATCAGTTTTTCCGCCTGATCCTGAATCGCCTTCACGACCTTCGGATGGCAGTGGCCCAGATTGCACACCGCAAGCCCTGCAAAAAAATCGATATACTCTTTCCCCTCGAGATCCCAAACCCGGGTCCCCTTCCCCCTGACCGGAAGGATGGGAAAACGGTTATAGGTGTGGGCGATATACTTTTCCGATAACATCATCAAGGTCTGAGAATCCATAACCACTCCTTTAACCGGAAAAATGGAATGTTGGAATAATGGGTCATATTCTAGAATAAACCTGTCATGTCAGTATTCCAGTGTTCCATTATTCCAGAGTTAGATTTCTTCACGGGTGATCTGGGTTCCAATTCCCACATCCGTAAAAATTTCCAACAGAACCGCGTGCTCCACGGTTCCGTCGATAATATGGGTCTTGTTCACACCCTCTTCAAGGGCCTTGAGGCAACAGTTCACCTTCGGGATCATGCCGGAGGAGATGATCTTCTGAGAGATGAGCTCCCTCGCCTGCTTCACATCAAGGGTGGGGATCAACTGTTTCTTCTCATCCATCACCCCTTCTACGTCGGTCAACAGGATCAGCTTTTCAGCTTTCAATGCCGAGGCGATCTTTCCTGCTACCAGATCGGCATTGATATTATAGGTCTCACCCTCTTCTCCCACACCAACCGGTGCGATCACCGGAATAAAATTCTCCTTCTCCAGAGATTCGATCACTCCGGGATGGATCGTCTTCACCTCGCCTACCATCCCGATATCAATGACCTCAGGATCCTTATCCTTGCCGGCGCTTCTCGTCAATTTCAACTTTTTGGCAATGATGAGCCTCCCGTCCTTTCCGCTCAATCCGACCGCCTTTCCTCCCTGCTGATTGATCAGGGCGACGATCTCTTTGTTCACCTTTCCCACGAGAACCATCTCCACTACATCCATTGTCTCCCTGTCCGTCACCCTCATCCCTTCCACAAACTCCGACTTCTTCCCCAATCGGGTCAGCATCTCACCGATCTGGGGACCGCCCCCGTGGACAACGACCGGGTTCAGGCCGATATATTTGAGGAGGACGACATCAAGGGCAAAACCTCTTTTGAGCCCCTCTTCCTCCATGGTGCTTCCTCCATACTTGATCACAATGGTCTTGTTATAAAACCGCCGGATATAAGGAAGCGCCTCCACTAATACCTTAGCCTTTTCTATGAGGCTTTCCATCATGTGACGTCCTCATCAATAAAATGTGACATTCTGATTTAAGATTTCAAATTGCAGATTGCGGATTTTTCAATCTGAAATCTAAAATCTAAAATTTGAAATTCCTATAAGATAAACCGGCTCAGATCCTCATCCTCCACAAAGTCCTTCAACTTCTCTTTCACATACCTGGCGTCAATCACCATCTTCTTTCCGCTCATCTCGGGTGCGTCGAAGGAAATCTCATCCAGCAACCTCTCCATGATGGTATAAAGGCGCCTGGCGCCAATGTTCTCCGTTCTTTCATTGATGAGGGCGGCCATCTCCGAAATCTCCTCAATGGAATCCCTGCCGAAATCCAGGTTTACCGATTCTGTCTCCATCAGGGCGGTATACTGCTTGATCAGGGCATTCTCCGGCTCTGTAAGAATCCGGATCAAATCCTCCTTCTTCAGCGAATCGAGTTGCACCCGGATCGGAAACCTTCCTTGCAGTTCCGGGATCAGGTCCGAGGGTTTTGAAACATGGAAGGCCCCGGCCGCGATGAAGAGGATATGGTCGGTCTTGACCACTCCATATTTCGTCGACACGGTCGTCCCCTCCACAATAGGCAGGAGGTCTCTTTGAACCCCTTCCCTCGAGACATCCGGCCCATAGGTGGACTCCCTCCCGGCGATCTTGTCAATCTCATCAAGAAAGATGATGCCTGACTGCTCAATCCGGTCAATGGCCTGTTTGATCACAGCGTCCATATCGATCAACCTCTGGGCCTCCTCCTGAGAGAGAACCTGGAGAGCCTCCGGAACCTTGATCTTTCTCTGCTTCTTCTTTTTCGGAAAGAGGCTCCCGAACATCTCTTTGATGTTGATATCCATCTCCTCCATTCCCGAAGCGGTGAATATCTCCACCATGGGTAAATTCCGGTCCATCACCTCCACTTCCACATACTTTTCGTTCAGTTTTCCTGTTCTGAGCAACTTTCGAAGTTTCTCCCGCGTCTCTTTCGAATCCTCGCCCTCTTTCGGAACACCTTTCCTTGATGCCGGAAGAAGCAGGTCCAAGAGCCTCTCTTCAGCAATCTCCTCCGCCTTCTGCTGGACCTTTCGGGTCTCTTCAGCCTTGACCATGTTCACCGCCTGATCGGTCAGGTCCCTGACCATGGACTCCACATCCCTGCCCACATAACCCACCTCTGTAAATTTCGAGGCTTCAATCTTCAGAAAAGGAGCCTGGGCCAGCCTGGCCAACCTCCGCGCGATCTCCGTCTTTCCAACCCCAGTGGGGCCGATCATGATGATGTTCTTGGGCGCAATCTCGTCCCTGAGGGGCTCGGGGATCTGCTGCCGCCTCCAGCGGTTCCTCAGCGCAATGGCAACGGAGCGTTTGGCATCCTTCTGGCCGATGATATATTTGTCCAGCTCGGAGACGATTTCTCTCGGTGTAAAGATTTTATTCATAACTCCTCGATGAGGATGCGGTCATTGGTGTAAATGCAGATGGAAGCCGCTATCTTCATTGACTCCTCTGCAATGGCTCTCGCATCTAAGTCTGAGAACTGGATCAGGGCTTTGGCCGCAGCTTGGGCATAAGGCCCGCCGCTCCCGATGGCAGTCACCCCGTCGTCCGGTTCGATGACATCTCCGTTGCCGGAGATGACCAGGGAATGATCTTTGTCCGCAATGATGAGCAGGGCCTCGAGCCTCCTCAGGATACGGTCCGTTCTCCAATCCTTGGCCAGCTCCACCGCCGCCCTGAGCAGGTTCCCGTTATACTGTTCCAGCTTCTCCTCAAATTTGGCAAAGAGGGTGAAGGCATCCGCAGTCGCACCTGCAAATCCGGCAAGGACCCTGTCCTGGTAGATCCTTCGAACCTTTCTCGCCGTGTGCTTCATTACCGTATGCTCAAGGGTGACCTGTCCATCTCCTGCCATAACGACCTTTCCTTTATGCCGGATACATATAATGGTCGTCCCATGCATTTTGTGCATCAGATTCTCCATAGTTCACCATTCATGGTTTATCGTTCATGGTTCATGGTTCATCGTCCGTCGTCTACCTTAAATCTTCCAACCTCATAACGCCCCCCAACCCCCTCTTATAACCCCCCCCTCTATTCCCCCCTTAGTTTAAGGGGGGAATAGAGGGGGGTTAGGGCGTTACATCGTCTATCGTCTGTTACTCATCACCTTTTGCTCTATCCCCCGCGCTCTTTCCCCTATGGAAACTGCGGGGATGTGCTTTATCGTAAACCTCCATCAATTTGCCCAGGCTGAGGTGGATATACCTCTGAGTCGTCGAAAGGCTCGCATGCCCCAGCATCTCCTGAATCTCCCGGATATCGGCCCCTGCATCCAAAAGATGAGTGGCAAAGCTATGCCGGAGACTGTGAGGGCTCACTCTTCGGACAATACCCGAAGACCTCGTATACTGCTTGATCAACCTTCCAACGCTCCGGCTGGTCAGTCTTCCTCCTCTCAGGTTGATGAAGAGGGCCCCTTCGTCCTCCGGGTTCCCCCGCCGTTCCAGATAAGCGTTGAGGGCTTCGATGGCCTTTTTGCCGATGGGGACAATCCGCTCCTTTCTCCCCTTTCCCATCACCCGTACGATCCCGAGACGGAGATCCAGATGTTTTAAATTCAGCCCTACCAGTTCCCCCACTCTTAACCCACTCGAATAGAGAAGTTCCAGAATGGCCCGGTCCCTGACCGCCCTTTTCTTTGCCTCTGCCTTGGAAGGTTTCTCAGAAGACCTACCGGGTGATTCCATGAGCCGGAATGCCTCATCTACGGTGAGGGTGGCAGGCAGATATTTCTCTACTTTGGGCGTCGAGACAGCCTTTGCCGGATTGGAAGAAACGAGTTTTTCCTTCGCCAGATATCGGAAGAAGGATCGGAGAGTGGATATCTTTCTCGCAATCGAGCTCTTCTTATTTTTTCGGTGAAGAACACTGAGATATTTCCGGATAACGATCCGGTCCACTTTTTCCATCTCCGGTTTTCCCCGCAGGGAAATTTCCCCGCCTTGACTCTTTAAAAAATTTTCGAACTCTTCCAGGTCTTTTTGATAGCACCGGCAGGTATGGGGAGAGGCATTCTTCTCCGCCGATAGGTAATGGATAAATTGCTGGATGAGGTCATCCTGCCCTGGGGAATCAGCGCCCATTTTATCCGCCTGGAATCCTGAACTTTATGAAAAAGCCGTTAAAAAAGAATTTTATAACACAAATTTCAAATTTATCAATAAGATTTTGATGCAACCCATCAATTTTTCTTCACTTTTAACACAAGTGAGCATTGATATTCATGTACTTATTTTTTCATTGACATTATAAAGTATTTTTGTGTAAACTTTCTAATATAAACTCAATTTAAAAAGAAGGAGGTGAGAGAAATGGCGGAGCCAAGAGTTGCAAGGGTAACAGAGATTATTTCAAGTTCTCCTAAGGGATTTGATGAGGCTGTCAAGATCGGGTTTGCGAGAGCAACAAAGACCTTGAGGGGGATCACGGGACTTCGGGTTGTTGATTTCCGGGTGGCTGTGGAGAATTCAAAGATTACTGAATATCGTGTAAGAATGGAAGTCATCTTCGTCCTCGAAACATAAAGCATTCATTCTTCCTCGCCTACGCTGATGCCTTAGCGTAAGCAGGTAAACCCCATTAGAATAATTCCAGCGGGGTATTAAACTCCGCTGGAATTATTCTAAAATGTTACCTCGCTGCAGCCTCCGCCCCAGAGGGGCTTCTGCCCCGGAGGGAGGGCCCCTGGCCCGGAGGGAGCAGTGGTCCATTATTTCTAACGGGGTAAAAAAGCCCTTTCCTTTTCCAAGTCGCATCGACTTGTCCGGGTTAGGGCTTTTTTTCGAGCTTCACTCTATTTCAAGCGGGGCTTCTCCTTCATGACCTTTGCCAATTCTTCCTGACCAACCGTCGCTGTTCCCACCTTTCCAACCACAATCCCGGCCGCATGATTGGCAAGCTCCGCCGCCCTTCTAATGTTGGCTCCTGCTCCCAAGGCAAGAGCCATCGTTCCGATCACCGTATCGCCGGCGCCGGTCACATCATACACCTCCCTTGCCTCGGTCGGCACAAGAAGAGGCTTCCGATGAGGTTCAAAGATGGCCATCCCATCTTCTCCCCGTGTAATCACCAGCGCATCACATTTCAACCTTTTTAAAAGAGTCCTGCCCGCCCTATCCAAGGAGGTTTCATCCGTGATGGATATCCTCGAGGCGGAACTCGCCTCCGCTGTATTGGGTGTCACGACGGTGGCTCCTCTGTAAAAAAAGAAATTTTTAATCTTCGGGTCGACCATCACAAACTTTCCTGCCTCCCCTGCCTTCCGGATGACATTCCTCACCAGACTTCTTGTTAGCAGACCTTTTCCGTAATCGGAAAGGATGATTCCATCAAAACTCTTTGTCTTCTGTTTCAAATAGCCGGAGAAGCTTCGAAGTGTGGAAACCTTCGGGCGCTGGGTTGTCTCCCGGTCGATTCGAACCAGTTGCTGGTGGTGGGCGATAATCCGGGTCTTGACCGTCGTCTGCCTTCCCGGTTCAACGGATATCCCACTGCGATCAACTCCCATCTCGCCCAGTCTTTGAATGACCTTCCGGCCCATCTCGTCATCGCCTACAACGCCGCAGAGGGAAGCTTTCCCTCCGAGGGAATGGATATTATTCACCACATTGGCCGCTCCTCCGAGGAGAAAGGTCTCCCTCTCCACCACCACCACGGGAACAGGAGCCTCAGGGGAGATTCGGGAGACATCTCCCCAGATGAACCGGTCCAACATGATATCACCCACGACGAGAATCCTTACCCCCGAAAACCTCCTGATGATCTTTTCAAACATTCTCTATCCCTCTATCCATCTACTGACCATTGATAATTGGTAATTGACTATTGATCATTTCATGTTTTTAAAGAATTCCACCGTTCTACTAAGCCCTTCCTCAATTCCAACTTTCGGATCATAATTCAATACTGCTTTCGCCCGCTTGATGTCGGCCAGCGAGTGTCTGACATCTCCTTTTCTGGGTTCCTCATAGAGAGGCGACACATGGGAGCCAATAATATCCTGAAGAATCTTTAATAACTGATTTAAAGATACCCTCCTGCCACAGGCAACATTGACCGTTTCTCCCCGGGTGCGCTCTGCAACCATTGCCAGAAGATTGGCGTGAACGACATTGTCGATATAGGTGAAGTCCCGGGATTGCTCCCCATCGCCGAAGATAACCGGAGGGCGATTCGAGACCAGAGCATCGATAAACCTCGGAATAACAGCGGAATAAAGGGAATTGGGATCCTGTTTCGGACCAAAAATATTGAAATACCTGAAAGAGATCGTCTCCAATCCATAAAGTTGAGAAAAGAGCCGGCAATATTCCTCCCCGATAAACTTCTGCAATGCATAGGGCGAGAGAGGTTTGGGAACCATTTCCTCTTTCTTGGGCAGAGTCGGGGTATCCCCGTAGGCTGAGGAGGAGGCTGCATAGATCACTCGTTTCACCCCTGTATCCCTGGCCGCGATGAGAATATTTAAGGTTCCTTCCGCATTCACCTGATGGGTGGTCAGAGGATCTTCGACCGACCGTTGAACCGATGGCAGGGCTGCCTGGTGAAAAACATATTCGATGCCCTCCATGGCCCTCTGGCAGGAGGTCATGTCGCAGATGTCTCGTTCGACAACCTCAAGGAAGGGATAAACTTCACCAAAGACTAAATTCTCCCTCTTCCCTGTTGAAAAATTATCGAGAACGCGAACCTGATGCCCCATCCTGAGCAATGCTTCCGTCAGGTTCGACCCGATAAAACCCGCTCCCCCCGTCACCAGCACATATGACATTTTCTCTTCCTCTCAGTGAATAGAATGAAGGCCATCGTCAATCATGATACCCCTCCGGATGTTTACAGAACCATTGCCAGGCAGTGTCAATGATTGTCCCTAACCCGGGATATTTCTGCGCCCATCCCAACTCTCTCTTAATCTTCGCTGAACTCGCTACCAATCGGGAGGGATCCCCGGGTCTCCGCGCTGATTCAATCACCCCAATTCTTTTTCCTGTGACCCGGCTGACAACCTTGATCACTTCCTTGACTGAATAACCATTCCCATTCCCAAGATTATAGGCGCCGGCAAACCGGCCCTCTTCTAATTTTTTTAAGGCTAACAGATGGGCATGGGAGAGGTCACTAACATGGATATAATCACGAATGCATGTTCCATCAGGAGTATCATAATCAGTCCCCAAAATAGGCACGGAGCTATTGTTCAGGGCTGCCCGGAACACCATGGGAATGAGGTGAGTCTCCGGACGATGATCTTCTCCTAACTCACCTTCCGGATCAGCTCCTGCCGCATTGAAATACCTTAAGGAGATGGAATTCATTTTGCCGGTCTTAAAAAGAGTTTGCAGAACCCTCTCAAAGATCCACTTTGTCTCTCCATACGGATTGGTGGGTAAACATGGGTGCTCTTCTGTGATGGGGATCTCATGAGGCTCGCCATAAACGGCAGCAGAGGACGAAAAGACTATCTTGTTAATGCCAACTTCTTCCATGATTTCAATTAAATGGATGCCTTTCCTCACATTATTTTTAAAATACTTTACTGGATTCTCAACCGATTCCCCAACCAGGCAATCAGCCGCAAAATGGATGACCGCTTGAATCGGATAAGATTGGAGAGTCTCTTTGAGTTTCTCCCGATCTGCCAAATCTCCCTTCACAAAGGGAGCATCCCCAATGGCTTTCCGATGGCCTGTCTGGAGATTGTCATAGACGACGGGTTGATACCCTTGACGTAAGAGTTCTTTGACCACATGGCTCCCGATAAACCCCGCCCCCCCCGTCACCAATATATAGGACATTTCCTCTTTCTCTTAGCGGATATACGGAAATATTTAAAGCATATCTCTTTTATCAGAACCATCTCTCTTTTTCAAGCTTGCATAAGGGAAACCATCCTTTCACCCATTTTAATTTGAATGGTTTTGTGAAAGGTTGTGGTGACTCCTGAATTCCCTAAGCTCCAGTTCCATAAGGGCATACCTTTGGGCCAGTTCTTTATTTTGACTTGTTAACTTAGAAATCACCACGGAGAAATGGAGGACGATCAGGAGGAGAAAGGAAAAGGCGATTAAAACCACCGCGGACAAATAGAATATGCCTGTCAACTTAACAAAAAACTGGGAGAGGAAAAACTCGGGCCACAAACTAAAAAGCAAGATGACTGCGCCGGTAAAGAGCCAGAGGATGGCATATTCTTCCCGAAGTCTCTTCCGCCTGATTAGTTCCAAGGTGACCAAGAGCAGAATCATGCTAAGTCCCCCGATAATGATTTGGATCTTGATTAACATCCTTCTTCCTCCTTTCCTAAACGGGGTGGTTTTTTAAAATAATCGACAAAGATAGCCAGGAGCACCTTCACCATATAGTAGATAGACCTGAGCTTCGTAATGGAAGATTCCCCGGAATATCTTTCACTCATCCCCACGGGTACCTCAACCATTTTTAAATGACATTGGTGGAGCAGGACTACGACCTCCGGCTCCGGATAATCTTGTGGGTATTCATACGCAAATAATTGAATTGCCTTTCGATTTGCTGCTCTGAATCCCGAGGTGGGATCTGTGATTTTTTGCCTGACAAGGATTGAAATCACTCCGGAGAAGATGGAAATCCCCACCCTCCTCATCATCGATGATTTAAATTCCGATTGACCAAGGAATCGTGAACCAATGGCCATATTCAGGTTCTTCTCCTCCAGGGCTTTGAGAAGTTTACCGATCTCTTTGGGATCATGTTGACCATCCCCATCCACCTGAACGGCGATATCATAGCCCTTCTGAGAAGCATACTGGTAACCGGTCTGCATGGCTCCACCGATTCCTAAATTATAGGGGAGATCTAATACAACAGCTCCGGAGACCCTGGCTTTTTCTGAAGTGAGATCCGTTGATCCATCATTCACAATAAGAAGGTCAGCCTGTGAAAGATGAGTTCTTACTCCCTCGATCACTTTCCCTACAGAGCCTTCTTCATTGTAGGCGGGAATGATTACCAAAACTTTTCCCTTCTCCATAGACAACTTTTATCAAATTGGTTCCACTTTATCAAGTCAAAAAAGTCCAAATTGGATGAATGACGAGATCAGGAAATCCAAATTGGAAACTTTGTTCTATTCAACAACAATTTAAATATTGAAAAGAATCAAAAGCGTTGATGAGATGTTTCCAGCCGTAAAAAGGAGTAATAAATGATACTGGGAAGAGGAGAGGACGGACGCCTTAAAAAATGTTTCAATGGAACATAGGGACGGGCTGAATGACTTGTTGAGGTTTCATTCGGGTGAAGATCAATATCGAGAAGAAATATGTGAATATCTCGATCTCCTCGCCAGTGGCTTTTCCTATTGCTTGAATACCTTTTTTATAACTCTATTGAAATAATATCCCGGGCTTTTTGTGATCAAATTCAAGGTATCAATAGGATTTTTAAGAATAAATTCCTTTACCAACCCAATCTTCATTTTCCTTAATTTTTTCCGACCTTCAAAAAATACTTTTTTAAATTCTCTCCGGTCTATATCCTCATCAAGCAGTAAAGGATTTTCTACATTATGAATGCTTAATAGATTCCAATCCATTTTGTTCTTAACCTTTCCCCTCTGTAAGGCTATTTTCCAAAAAGGGGTAGCCGGAAAAGGCGTGGCAATAAAACTCCAAATATACTTCGCTCGATGTTCAATTGCAAAATCAATAAAATCATTTGTCTTTTTCATATCTTCAATGGTTTCATTAGGAACTCCATACATCAAACTGCCAAATACCCCAATACCATGTTTTTTACTTAACAAAATGGCATTCTTGTTGATATCGACAGAAGTGGTATGACATTTTATTTCTTTTAATACCTTATCCGAGCCTGATTCAAAACCAAAATTTAGAGCCGTGATCTTAAGTTCATTTAGGGCTTCACATATCCTATCATTCATTAGATCAGTTCTCTGAGTACAGTCAATCGATTGAATATGTTCAAATAAGCCATAGTTCTTAAAAGCGTTTTTAAGAAGACTTAGTCTTCCATGACTCACCGCAAACAAATCGTCCAAAAATCCAACTGAATTTACGCCAAGTTCATCTATCGCTTTCCTAATCATTCTGGCTGTATATTCAGCCGAATGAAACCGTATCTTGCCCCAAAAATGAGAGGTTGAACAGAAAAGGCATTTATATGGACATCCCCTCGAGCTGATTAAGTGAAGCCTTCTCCCCACATTTGCAGTCGAAAGATTTTCCATTTTTTGGAAATATATTTTGTCTAATAATTTGAAATCAGGTATGGGTATATCGTCAATATTCTCTATTGGTTCTCTTCTCGGAGTAAGAAATAACTCCTGTTTGTCAATGGGAAAAATCAACCCTTTGATTCCTTTGAGATCCTGAATTAAAAACTTTCTTTTCTTCGCATATAACAAAACGAGTTCTTTTAATGTCTCCTCACCTTCTCCCAGAACGCCTAAATCAAAAATGGGGCTAAACGATTCAGGCAATGATGAAATATGAACTCCTCCTATAATAAAAGGGGCGTTCTGGTCCTGTTTTAATTCTTTAGCGAACTTAATAACTTTACCATAATCTATTGTCATTGAGGTAAATCCAATGATATCTGGGGTAAATATTTTAATGCTCTCATTCATATTGGAAGAGGTTCGGTCAAAGATTCTTACATTTTCATGTTCTATCCCCGCTTTCTCTTTTAAATAGGTAGCCAGATATACCAAGCCGAGGGGCGGTACCTTTTCGGCGTCTTCCTGCAAAGAAATGAATGCAATTTTTAGGTTGTTTCTTTGCATTTTAATACGACATTTCCTAAAATATTGAATACTGGTAATTATAAAGAGACGAGGTTTTACTGTTAATCTCGCATAAATCGGCCCACTTTTATCAAATAAAGTTTTCCTTTATTATGTATTACGCATGGCCACTGTCGGGTTGCCGAACGGCTACAATTAAAATGCACATGCCTAAAAAGTAAATTTTTTTTGCCAAGAAATCCGATTTCAGAATGGGAAAGTCCACGGCTCTGCAGCGCTTGATCTTAAACCCAGCCTTTCTAATACGGCTCATCCAACTCCAGGGGGGAAACGTATTGACATGAAAAGAATCTATTTTAAAGACTCCCGATATAATCATGTCGTACCAATTCGGAACAGTCACAATCATTTCCGCCCCCGGTTTGAGGATTCGATATATCTCTTGAAGGAAAGGTGAAAGGTCTTTGATATGTTCAAGGACATCTAAACAAAGACAGGCGTCAAAACGTTCCGCTTGAAAACGAAGTGAGTCCAATTCTCCGCATTCCAACAAAATCTTATGGTCCTTTCCTATCCGTCTCGTTGTAAATTCAATGGCATGCGAACTGGTGTCAATCCCAACCAGTGTATTGAAACGGTCCTTGAGTTGAACAATGAATTCCCCTGTTCCACAACCAATGTCGATCAAAGATCCCCCTCCCCTGACATTGTTTAAAATAAGTTGCATCTTTTTATGCATAAGATGAGAGGGGTTTTTGTAAATCAGATCAAGCTTCTCATAATATTTGTTATTGGGGATTTTCATCGATGCGAAATCCTGTCTCCAACAATAAATATTTTATGAAGATATTGGGCTCCCATTAGAAGTTCATTGTTTAATTACTGTTTTCTCCCGGCAAAGTAACAATATCCTGAAAAAGCATTGATAAGCCTAAATCTGGACAAAACCTTCTCGCCGATGGAGGTTAATTGATAGAGGGTTTTACCCATTCCATAAATGGTCATGCCCTGTTTCGAAATCTTAAAACTCCCAATCCCCGATTCTTTGAAGATTCTCTTCAGGTTTCTCTCCCTGATTCGATAGGATCCTTTTTCTACCCTCCAGTTTCGGTAAACAATGCTCATCATATAGACAAAGGGACACCATCCATTATTCTCTCCAGCAAAACCAATGTAGCCCCCGTTTTTAAGGACACGAGAAGCTTCCGAAACTCCCTTTTGGATAACGGCCAAATGGTGAAGTATTCCAAATCCGTACACCAGGTCAAACGTGTGATCCTTGAAAGGAAGAAACTCCATATCAGCGACTACCCCTTGCCTACCCTTCCTAATGATGGAGCGAATATTTTCAAACGAAATATCTATTCCAATGGAAGGGCCAAAAATATCTTCCTGTCCCCCTCTCCCGCATCCACAGTTGAGACTTAATTTAACCTTTCGAACCGGAAATAGTTTCTGCAACCGTTCGATATGGGTGCGGGTGCTAAGATTGACAATTTCATCGCCTCCTATTGGGGTTTTATGATCGTACCATCTTTGCTGGGTTAATTTTTGTTTGTCCATGGCCTATTTCTCAATAAATGTCTTGATGATTCCTATGAGGTTTGATCTTCCCTCATTCCCTAACGAAACATATCTTCCCTTGTCTTTCAGGATCTCCTTGATTTTTTCCTCCAATCGAGTTTCCTCATAAATAACATGAATATGAGCCTCTTTCCGATCCTCTAAGGCTTTGGCAATCTCCATTTGATGGTCAGTCCCGTGTTCACCAAACTTTTTCCTTCTTGGGAAAATTATAAGAGGTTTTCCATGCTCCTTGCAAAGGATAATCGTTCCAATCCCGGCATGGGAGATAACCAAATTCGATTTCTTAATAAATTCGACCGCCTCATCCATTGGAACGAAATCAAAATACCGGGTATGTTGAGGACAGTATTCCGAATATCCTTTCTGTACCACGATGTCATCCGTAAGGCGGGGAGCGATCTCGTCCACTTTTTTCAGTAAACGGTCAAATCCTTGATAATGATTGCCGACGGTCACAAAAATCATATGAGCCCCCCGACATATTTTGCCCTGGAGCCATATTGTTTAAGCAAAGGCTCCCACTGGACTAAAAACAGGTCGGTGATGGGATAAACAAATCTCCCGGTCAGAGAAGGGCGGTAAACTTGCGCGCTGCATTCCAAATAGATAAGTTTTGCGCGAAAAAGAAACTTCCCGAGGTAGAAAGGAGGCGCAGCGATCTCCGATCCGGTTGAAAATAAGACATCTGGCCTCTCTTTCAGAAGGATGATCAATATTTTTATTATTCCAACAATAAAGGCGATGGGGCTTCTCAATATATTGGTCAGGTAATAAGTGTTTCCACGATTGGTTGTGGCTTTTTCCCTATACGTAATCAGAAATATTGGATGCCCTTCAAAAGCCTCCCATAATTGAAGGATTTCCGTAAAATGGCCTCCTGGGGAACAAATGAGGCCGATCTTCTTGCGCTTTTTTAACATTTGAATGGCCTCTGCCTTTCAATTACGAAGAGAAATTTCTTTCGCTCCGATTCCATACCGCTTAAACCAGTTAAAAATCTCTCCGTATGAAGCTTTCCTCATTGACTTTAACATTCTTCTTTTTTTCCACATATTGGGTAGGCCTTGAAATCCCGATCCATACGCCCTTAATAAAATCCAGATTAATCTCCAAGGAGAATAATTTTTTGTAAATTTTCCTGCCGCCCCCCGGTGGGTGACCGCTCCGTAGGCCTGGAACGTAAACCGATAAAACGTAAAAAAAGGGCTGAGGAGAAGAAGGGCCAGGGGAAAGTATTTGAGGGTGATCCAGAAACGATTTCTCTCTACATAAAAGGCTTTAAAGGGTGAATATTGTCCTCCTGTTCCAGAGTTCTTATGATAAAGTATGGCTCGGGGAACATAAAGGCTTTTCCATCCTGCCAAGCGGGCGCGGATTCCAATCTCGGCGTCATCCGCATAGGCGAAGAAATCTTCGTCAAATAGCCCGACCTCATCAAATACCCTCTTCCGATACATGGCTCCGCAACCCGGGGGGAAGAAAATCTCTTCCATCTCCTCATACTGGCCTTGATCTGGCTCAAATTGACCCCGCGCCCGACTCAACCCATCCCAGTAAATCAACTCACCCACTGCTTCGATCTGGTCCTTCTTATCATAAGAATAGATTTTCGATCCCCACATCCCAGCCATAGGGTCGCAATCAACCGCTTTCACTAATTCCTCAAGCCATCGAGAATCGGTCCACGTGTCATTATTCAGGAGGACGATATATTCCCCTTTTGCCGCACGAATACCGACATTGTTGCCTCCTGTAAAACCGAGATTTTTCTCCATTCGAATGATTTGGACAAAACCCCCGTATCTTTCTTCGACAAACTGGGCCGAGCCATCGGTCGATCCATTGTCCACAAGAATGGCCTCGAAATCTTGAAAGGTCTGGTCTCTGAGGGAGCCGATACATTCCTCAAGAAATCTTTTCCCATTCCAATTGGGAATGATCACCGATAAAAGGGGGAAAGTTCCCATACTCGTCTATCAAAGGCCTAACAATCGATCCACTCTTCCAAACTTAAAATGGCTTAAAAGAAACTCAAGTTTTTGAAGCGCTGAGTCAATCCCATAGTAAGATATGATTCTGTTGAGGAAAGATAATTTCAACCGGGGCGTTTCAGCATGCCCCTCCCATGGATGGAAATAGAGGAGGAAGGGGTGGCTCCGATTGATCCTGCTCAATCCCCAATGAAGGAATGAAAGCGGAAACATTCTCAAATAGAAGCCTCCTGCAAGGGGAATCTTCAGTTTCCCTAAAACCAACGGAGGGGTAGGAAACTCCATGAGCGGGCTGGCGGGATCCTCTTCTCGAACATCCTTCAAAGAGATCCGGTAAGGTCGCATCGGCGCTCCGCTCACTCCGTAGAGAGGATTTAATTTTACCGGGAAAATGCTCGCATCATATTGATACCCAAAGTCCACGAGTATTTCAAGAGCCCATTTTGTTCGATTGTCGAGAGAAAAAGAAGGAGCCCGAAACCCCTTGATCTTCACTTTCCCCAGAATCCCTTCCATCACCGAATGGAAATGTCCCAACTCCTCCCTGAAGAGATCTCTGTTCAACTTCCATAAAGGATGGTGCGAAAAACCATGGCAGCCGATTTCGTGACCTTTCTCAACAATGGAGCGAATGAGGTCCGGATGTCGCTCTGCAACCTCACCTACGACGAAGAAGGAGGCTTTGATTCGGTATTGGTCCAACAGGGCGAGGACCTTCCGGGTCGCCTCTCCCGCCTGGAAGGGGGGCCGTCTCTCCCCTCTCAGCAATTCGGAATGGAACCACTCTTCCGTATCAATCGCCAAAGCATTTATCATGGTCGTCTTAGTCATACTAAAATTTTATTAGTGCCAAGGTTAGGAAGCCAGCTTGGTTTAGGGTCAATCGGTTAAGGTTACGGTTACGAAGCCCGTTTCGTTTAGCGTTAAAAGGTGAAGTTAAGGATTCAAAAACGAGTAACGTAACCGATTGACGATACGGGCATCTTTACCGTTACCTTTTAACCATGACTTTTACGTAATTAGATCACATCCGTATCCCCCCAGTTGACATACCATTTCTCGGGAGAAAGCAATATCTCCTTTCCAGAATGGGGATAGACCATAAAAAGAAATGTCTTTAAACTGGGCAGAAATCCCATTCTTCTCAGGATCTTATAATAAAGATGATCAAGAGGAACCATGAAGCCGAGGAGATCGGTCCGTTCCGCCCTGCTGTGTTCAATCCCTTTCTCCACGAGCCCTATAAGGGTCGCTTCATCCAATGCCAATAAATCGACGATGACGGTACTGTCGAAGTTGAGGAGCTTCACCTTTCTCAGGATAATATACCCTTTCATTTCGCCGCTTATCTTTGCTCGATAAATAGAATAGGTTCGAGTAGGATGCCGGAGGTATCGCCAATTTAAATAATTTTGATCCCGGATTCCCAAGATGGGATAAAGGGTGGATGCCTTTTGCCAGAAACCATTGAACGCGTCATCCAATAAGTCTACCTTTTCGATTTCAGCCTCTCCCGTCCTTTTTTTCCTCTTTAACCCATGGAGAAGAAAATAGAAAAACCTGGCCACTCCTCCGATCAAAAGGCTCAGGGGTTGAAAACGGAGGTACCGGTTGATAACACCGCTAAAATTTATAGGATAAACCACGACGGGAAGTTTCACCATCTTCCTCCACCCAATTTTTTTAAACCCATTAATAGTCTCCCGCCTGATGGGGTAGGAGCTCATAAAAAAACAATTGTCATTCTTCACCCGTTGAATGGCATATTTCCCCATCGCCTGGAAAATGCCTTTTCTCCAGTAATCAGGATGCACCATCAAATCGAGGGAAAGGGTTCCGAGAACAGCTTCTCCTCCGACTGAAAACCGCCTTGGGATATCGGCAAAATGGGCGATGATTTTTCTCTGATCCTCTACGATGTAGATCGACGCCCTTCCATCCGGGTTTTCAATGAACTCCCATCTCCAGAATCTTGGATCGAGTTTGTCTCGTTCTTCTTCTCTGAAAACAATTTCTCGAAGGGATAAGATCCCCCCCATATCCATCTCATTCCCATCCCGAACTTGCCACTCACTCATGTTATGATTCGTTCTGTTCATCCGTTAGAGATCAGGCTCTGCTGCTCTGCCCTCCTTTTTCCCGCCCCGATACGGACGATAAACCAAATAAAAGTTTATGGCCATAAGGCAGAGAGCCACGATGCCCACAATAAAAAGAACCTGCATTAAACTTTTATGAAAGAGTATTATCAACCCACTCTGGACCAGGGTGCAGAGAATAAGAGGATAGAGAAATCCTCTTTGGTCGGTTGAGAGTTGGTAATGAATTAGAATCAAACTGAGAGAAAAGAAGGTCATATTGAGGGAAAAGATTCCAACTAAGGGAATGCATTCCAAATAAACTTTTCCGCTCAAGCCTTGAATCACAAGAGAGGGCAGAAGGGAGCTGATGAAGGTGGCTCCACCGCAGAGGAAAGCCGTGAGGATCAAGCTATTTCTTAAGATGGAAAAAGCTTTCGTCTCTTGTTTTTCCATTCTCAGGGAGGCGAGTTTGGGAAACATCACCATCACAACCGGGAAGGGAAAAACAAAAATAATTTTTCCGACCATCTGAGCGATTGAATAATGGCCCGCCTCAAGAGGCAGGAAGAAATGTTTCACCCAAATTAAATCGATATTCGTCAAAACCATAAAACAAAATAAGGTCAACCCGACCGGGAGAGAATAGAGGTAGACCTTGGAAAAATCTATTTGATTGCTATCACCGGAACCTAATCCTGGATTGGCCTTGTCCTTCCCCTGGTCCAGGCTCATTTTTAAAATAAGGAAGGATAATATGGTTGTGATGAAATAGGAGATGACCACAGCGCTCAGGGCGCCGGATACCCCCAAACCGAATAAAACGGAGGCAATGCCCAGAACACATTTACTCCCCCCGTTGATGACGAGGTTGAATGCCAGGGAGCCAAATTGCTGCAACCCTTGGAGCCCTCCCCATGACACCTGAATGACTATAGCGAGAAAAAGACTCGCTCCTAAAAGTAAAATCATCCCATAAGAGGAAATCTGAAGAAAAGAGGAAATGAACGGACTTCCCAGAGAGATCAATAAAAACAGGGAAAGACCGATGACCAACATCAACCGGAAAACGTGACGCAGCAGGCTACGGACCTCCTCTAATTGGTTCATCGCATGAAAAGAGGAAACAAACTTGGTTACGGTCGTCTGGACCGTCCCGGCAGGAACGGAGATGATCATAAACAGCGTGATCAATGTATTGAGGTGGCCGTAGTCAACAGGGGAAAGCAGCCTTAACATGGAGAAATGATACAGGAGGCCGAACAGGTTGAAAAGGCCGATGCCGATGAACATCAATCCCGTATGTCTGAAAAACTCATTTTTAATCCCTAAAAACTTCAATAAATGACCTCGTAAAGAATCGATATCTGGCCCGTTTTTCTAAATATTTCCTTCAAATCGGCTGGATGAATTGATTCAAGAAAGCCTGGGTTTGTCTCCTGGATGTTCTTATATATGAAAATGAAACCGACCTTTTTTTCTTTGCCAAACTGGATAATTTCTTTGTAGGATCTCCCAGGATGCTTGGAGGTAGGAATGCCCAAGGGCATCGGGACCCAATCCCGTTCTGCATAAAAAACTTCCTGAGGGCTATTGCTCATAATGATTGCATCCGCGGGTGTATTCTGTTTTAACCGGCCCCCTGCCTTTTCCTGTTCCGCGCGATGTCTTCTTTCGGGAGTCAAACTTTTGGGTAACTGAATCAAAATGACGATGAGAATCAACCCCAAAACTACCCTTTCTGGGTTGGATATTTTAATTTTTTCCATCATTCTTTTTATCTCTAAAATACCCGCGCCAGCCCAGAACAGGGAGAGAGGAATGACCGGAACTGAAAAACGGATGGTGGAAGGAAGAAAGGTGGAAAGAGAAACCAGATGGAATAACACCAAAGAGGCTAAAAACAGCTCACAGGGTATCCACTTTTTCCGGATTCTTATCAGTCCGAAAAAAAGAAATAGCCAGAATGAAAAGTGATAAGCCCTCAGATAGTGGTAGGTTACAGAAGGAAGATTGCGAACGATGTTCCGAGTGATCCAACGGATATTTGAATTCTTTTTTTCTTGTTTATTCTCATCCATGCCTTTTGAGGGTTGGATTTTCTCGACTCTCTTCTTAAATAATTCTGATTGGGCATCGACGGCCTTTTTGCTGATAAGCCATCGGCCTGTCTCTTGATGAACATAGATCACGTAGGGGATGCCCAGAATAACAATACTCGATGCCAGAGCCCCGATGAGGACAGGCGCCTTGAGCCACCTCTTTTTCAGAATGCTATCCCCAACGATCCAGACCAGATAGACCAAAACATAACCAATCCCCTCAGGTCGCGTGAGGTAGGCAAGACCAAGAAAGAGTCCGGAGAGCCCCATCTTCCATACGTTCCCGTTCTGGAGTCCTGTCCAGAAGAAATAAACCGACAGGAGTAAGACTCCCCAATAAGTAGCCTCCGTGAGGAACATTCCGGAATAGGTCACCAGGTAGGGATGGAAAGCATAAAAAAGAGCTGAGAAGATAGCCTCTTTCTGACCGATTGTTTTTTTGACTAAATAAAAGAGAGGAAGGAGGGTGAACGTTCCAAAAAAAAGAGACACCAACCTCCCCGTTAATTCCACATGTGTGGTGTTCGTAGAAAATAGTGAGATTAAAAGAGGGTATAACGGATGGCCGGGGATGGCTAACCCCTTTGCAAAAAGGCCTTTTAAAAAATCCCTGGCCATAAACCCATAGACGGCGCTGTCATTGGCAATTCCCTGGGCCATCAGGACTGCATAAAGTCTCAGAATAAAAGCGACCGAAAGGAGAATGACAAGGATTTGCCTCTCGTTCAGATTTTTAAAATAAATGAGGATCTTATTGACCATGTTTTTATAAGTCAGTCCAAAATTGTCCAGACATCGACCCTCTAATCCCTCCTTTCCTCCCTTTGCAAAAGGGAGGAACTTCCCCTCTTTGGCCGCCGGCCCATAGGGCCTCTGGCCCGGAGGGCAGAGGGGTCAGGGGAGATTTTCAGAAATATGTCTTCTCAATAATGGACTCATTAGTAAGTTAACCCTACCGATTCATTTTGGTTTTATGAATACTTTACCAATATCTGAATGATCATTTCCCCTGCCTTCCCGTCTCCAAATAGTTTCATCCTATTTTTAATAGTTTTTCTTCTCTTCATCCGGTTCACTGCATTTACAATCTTTTTGCTTTCGGTCCCGACCAACATATTCCATCCGTTCTTAACCGTTTCGACCCATTCCGTCTCTTTCCTCAACGTGAAACAGGGAACCCGAAACCAATAAGCCTCTTTCTGAACCCCCCCCGAATCAGTCAGGATCGCTTTCGCATTTCTTTCCAGGACTAACATATTGAGATAGGAGACAGGATCGATGAGCTTCACCCTTGAAGGATCAAAGGAAGGGTTACAGATTTTCATCATCTTCCTGGTTCTGGGATGGATAGGAAGAATGACGGGGACATCTTTCGCTATTTCATTCAAGGCTCCGAAAATGGATTTTAATCTTTTCGGGTCGTCTGTATTTTCGGCACGGTGAAGGGTGGCTAAATAATATTGGGGAATGCGGATTGCGGAATGCGGATTGTAGAGGCCAAGATCTGCAAGGATTGAAGATTTTTTTTCAGCTATTTTTGAATAGTAAAGGATCGAATCGTACATCACATCGCCGACATTTTTTACAATCTTCTCCCAACCCGGTTTGATTCCCTCCTCGGCTAAATTTTTAACCGCCTGGCTTGTGGGACAGAAGAGAAAAGTGGAGAGATGGTCGGTGAGAAGGCGATTGGTTTCCTCTGGCATGATCCGGTTATAGCTTCTTAAGCCGGCCTCCACATGGACTACTGGGATATTTAACTTTGCAGCAGCCAACGCTCCAGCCAAAGTCGAATTCGTATCTCCATAAACAACGACTTTATCCGGTTTCTCTTTTTCGAGAACAGTCTCAACTCGTTCGAGCATGATGCCGGTCTGCTTCCCATGCGGTCCAGAGCCCACACCGAGGTTGTAATCCGGCTTAGGAATCTCCAATTCTTCGAAAAAAACCCGATTCATCAGGTAGTCGTAATGTTGACCTGTATGAACCAGAATCTCTCTGATTTTTCCTTCGGGGGGGGACTTCTGGTTATGTATCTCAATGGCCCGGCTGACGGCAGCGACTTTAATAAATTGGGGCCTTGCCCCAACGATGGTCACAATCTTCACTTCTTTGCTCCGCTCAAAACGTGTTCCTTGTTCATTACATTCAGTATAATCCCCCTCAGTCCCCCTTTAACAAAGGGGGATTTAGGGGGATTTGTTTTTTCAGGTTGGTTTAACCCCTGTAGGATACTTTCTATATTTTTTCCCGCAGGCTTTACAAATTGCTTTCCCGGATCGAAACGTAATCTCCTCGGCACACTGGCAGACCCATCCCTGCACTTTCCCCGGATTTCCATAGACCAGGGCATAATCCGGAATATCTCTGGTCACAACAGAGCCAGCTCCAATCAAAGCATACTGTCCTATTGTATTACCACAGATGATCGTTGCATTGGCCCCGATCGTCGCGCCTTTTTTGATCAGCGTCTGCCGGATCTCTTTCATCCTTGAAATAAAGCTCCGGGGGTTGAAGACATTGGTAAAAACCATGGATGGACCGCAAAAAACATCATCCTCCAATACGACGCCGCTATAAATGGAGACATTGTTTTGTACTTTGATATTCTTCCCCAGCACAGCGCCGGAAGCAATAAAAACATTCTGCCCGATGATACACCGCTTCCCGATCTTTGCGCCCGACATGATATGGGAGAAATGCCAGATCTGGGTCCCATCGCCAATCTCCACGGGTTCGTCGACCACTGCCGTTGGGTGAACAAAATAATTCTCCATCTTTTCATCTCCAAAAAAGATTGACAGGGGCCCCTTTGTTGGCTAAGGATTGTTGGGCTGCCATCAGGATGTTGATCACTCTTAACCCATCCCGCCCCCCTGTTTTCGGTTCTTTCCTCGATTCAATGCACTGGATGAAATGCTCGGCCTCGGCCCTGAGAGGTTCGATCATCTTCACGTTCGGGATGGTGATATCCCCGAACCTCAGGCTTAGATACTCCCCGTAGGTGTCATAAGAGAGGTTCTTGACCCCTTTGTCATAAATCTTCAGTTTCTCGGAGGACTCCATGTCATCGAAAACGACCATTTTCTCCGACCCCACAATGGTGACCTTCCTCAACTTATGAGGGTCCAGCCAGCTTAAATGGATGTTGGCCATCTTTCCGTCGGAAAAGCGGAGACTGACGAAGACAACATCTTCAATCCCCTTCTGGATATAGCTTTCTCCATGGGCGGTGACGGCGACCGGTTCTTCATCAATGAGGTAAAGGATGACGGAAATGTCATGAGGTGCAAAAGACCAGAGGGCGTTTTCATCCTGCCGGATGACTCCGAGATTGACCCGCTGGGTGTAAATATAATAGATCTTCCCCATTGCCCCGGAGCGGACCATTTCTCTCAACCGGTCCACCACGGGATGATATACGAGAAGATGGCCCACCATGAGAATCCTTTGGTCCCTCTCTGCCATCTCCGCCATCTCTTTCGCCTCCTCTGATCTCATGGCCATGGGCTTTTCAACCAGCACATCTTTGCCCGCCAGCAATGATTCTTTGGCCAGAGAATAATGGGAGGTCGCAGAAGAAGCGATGACGACCCCTTTGATCTCAGGGTCCTGTAAGATGGGGGTTATTCCCCCCACCGTTTTGGACTGGGGATAGAGTTTCTGGAGTTGCGCCAGTCTGGATGGATCGGAATCACAGATATATTTCAACCGGACGTTGGGAATCTCGGAAAAGACCCGGACATGGTTTCTCCCCCATGCCCCAGCTCCCACCACGGCAATGTCAATCATAGAACCCCCTTTTAAATAACATTGATCAATGACCTATGAGCAATGATCAATTTTCAATGATCATTGGATATTGATGATTGAGCATTGATCACTTTGTTTCTTTGAGGCCCATTCCTTCCGGGCACCCCTTCAGATGCCACCAGAGAAGATAGGCATAAACCGATAATCTTCTTTTCCACTTTTCCTTGGCAAAATAAGTCAGAAGGTTCGCTAAACCCATCGAGACAAATTCAATCATCAGTTTTATAATCAGTCCAACGCACAGGAGCAACCATTGAACGTTCCCTTTATGTTTCTCAAAATATTGGTAACGGGATCGGTAGTATTCCACTTTGGCCTGTTTCTTATCCCTCTCGGCACTCTTTCCCTGGAGGTGATAAATCTTCGCCGCGGGGACATGGATGATCTTCCAGCCGGCTTTCTTCATCCGGTAACACCAGTCCGTCTCCTCAAGAAAAAGGAAGTAATCTTCATCCAGCAGCCCCGCCTGCCCGATCGCCTCCCGTCTCACCATCATACAAGCCCCGATCACCGAATCGACTTCAATGGGCATGGAATAGATTCTCTCCTTGCCGGGAAATTGATCGGGGAAGAGCCATCGTAACAGCCTCTTATTCAGAAGTTCCGTGGCCAGAGACGGGAAATTGGCGATGGAGTTCTGTTTGGAGCCATCCGGGTTCAACAGCTGAGCTCCCGCCACACCCGCCTCCGGATGTCCATCCATAAAAGAGAGCAAGGCTTCCATGGCTCCCTCTTTCACCCGAGTATCCGGGTTGAGGAGCAGAAGATATTTCCCCCGCGAGAGCATGATCCCTTGATTGCTGGCTTTGGCAAACCCGAAGTTTTGTTTGTTTTGAATGAGTTTCCAGTCCTGGAATCTCTCTTTCATCGCCTCCTGGCTACCATCGATAGATCCATTATCAACGACAATCACTTCCATTTCAATCTTCTTCCTATTTCCATAAATCGACTCTAAACATTCAAGGAGAAAGTCTTTTGTATTCCAATTGACGATGATGATTGAAAGATCCATAAATGACTCGAATGATACAGAAGGGTACGGATTGTATCCGCTCTGTCCGTTGCAAAGGGTCAGGGGGGCTACCTGTTCTCAATCACCACCCCCTGAGGTGAAAGGTACACGAAACCTCTCTTGGTACTTTCCTTGATTAAACGCCTCAGGAAAACCTTTTGGTTTTTGATGATCGCCATTCCCTTAAGATATTCTCGGAAGAACCTGAGTCGTCCCGTTCTTGTAATGTTTTTGGGGGTGGAAGTGTTCAGTTGAAGAAAATTTTTAAACAATTTTTTTTCATCAACCTTTCCATCCAACAAGACATCCTCGAGGTCGAGAAGCCTAAAATTCCAACCCTCCTCATTTTCTGAAACCAGGATATTGCAAGTCTTCATATCCTGATGATAGATGCCCATGGTATGAAAATGAGAAAGCCATTGGGCAAAGGTTTTGATAAAAAGCCTCTTCTCTGTAAAATCTTTAAAACCGTTAAATAGATATCTGTCCAGTTCTTGATCAACTTCTGAGGCTTCCATCAAGAAAAAGCTCTCTTTTAACCCTAACCACCCTCCCCTCTCCATAAGACCCATGGGTTTAAGATAGGGGATTCCTCTGACGATGAGAGCATTTCCTGCCACCCACGACCTGAGCCCTTTCGACCGTCGAAAATGTTCTTTAAAGGAATCCATCCAGCGAGGGTAACGGAACTGCTTTACACATATTCTATTTCCCCCGTCATTCAAAATGGAAACGAGGACCTTTGTATCCTGCTTCACCAATTCGGATGGCTTCTCCTGGACAAGCTGGAGATGGGCCTCAACGATTTTTGTGAATCGATCAAGAGGAAAATCTCTTCGATGGTAATAGCGGATTTCCTTCTCCTTCAGAGTTGAAAATTCCGTGCTATTCTTCAAACAACGTTTCGTTCTGCTTCGCCACTGTCTTTTTTGAAGACGATCCATCTCAGAATGGATGGTTTGCAGAAATCTCTCTCTTTTTTGTGGAGGGATCGGATCTCCTGAAAAATATCCTTCAAGAAACCTCGACTGTTCTCTTTCTCCCCAAGCGGACCTTAATGAATGAAACAGATGGGAGAGATTGTTTAATCTTTGATCGACCGAGAGGGAGGTGAGAAACCGGGCCCGGTGCAGGTCGGTGAGATAGAAGGATTCCCCATCCCATAAGAAGTTCCCTGCATGGAGGTCTCTATGATCAAGTCCCGAATCATGCATCCTTTTAACGATTTTCACCAATTCGGCAAAAGTCCGATCCTCGTTCAATCGGTCAGGCTTTTCAATCAAAGGAGTCCCCGATCCAACAGCCGCTGAAAGATAATAACTTTCACTCACCAGACCCCGATGGATGCGCTCCATCCAACCCAGGGGCCTTGGGATATTGAGATGTCGTTTCTCTGACTGATAGGCAACAAACCATTCTTTTCTGCCTTTGGAGGGGAAAATAGTATATTTTAAATATTCCAACCATCCTTTTGTCCTGTCCCTCTTAAAAAAAAACCTCTTTCCATTGGATAAAGTGAAAATCGCTGCCCATCGCAGTCTCGATTCCTTCAACACTTCTCCGTTCATGTCTCGAACGGAAGAGATCGGATCTTCAAAAAAAAGAGGAGGAAGGAGGCGGAATATCTCTTCCTTCATCCATCCTCTCATCATACCTTGAATTATTTTTATGTAAGGCGATCTTTTCGGTTCAGCCATTTTTAAACGATCTATCCGGGAACAGGAGTTATACGTAACGGATTACCGTCACAAAGGGTTTACTTTTTCTCTACGATTTCCTTGAGAACTGAAAAAAGACGCGGGGCATTGACATCAAGGGAATAATTCTTTTCCACAATCTCTCTGCCCTTCAGTCCCATTTCCTTTCTCATTTCCCTTTCATTAATCAATTCCAAAAGACGATCGTTCCATTGTTCTTCATTCTGGGCCCAAAATCCATTCACTCCATCTTTTACGATTTCTTTGTTGATTCCAACCGGAGTACAGACGGCTGGGACACCCACGCTGTTGTATTGAAGAAGTTTCAAACCACATTTTCCTTTTGACCAGACATTATCGGCAAGGGGCATCACGCCTATGTCAAAACTTTTAAGATCTTCCACCTCTTCTGCCAAGGACCAGTGTTTCTTAATGATGGGCACACGTTCAGCGTCGATAAATTCGCTGCAAACTATTTTTACTTGGAAGTTGGTTTGTTGATTGAATATTTTTTCAAATATTGGAATTAAATTTTCTAAAAACCTTAAACTGCTCCTGCTGCCAAGCCAACCGATGGTAATCGGCTCTGAGTGATAAAAATTATTTTTCAAGGTATATTGAGACAGGTCGATCGAGGTCGGAATGATGACGACATTTGAGTTATACGTAAGAACCTTTGATTTTAAAAACTGATTCCCGGCGATTACCCCGTCCATCCGTTTCATCATGAAGGCAAACTTGATCCTTCTCGAAAAAGAGTAAGGGTCTTTGGACCGAGGGCTCCGGTACATGATCGAATCATCAAAATCGTAGATTATTTTTTTGGCCTTTCGCCGAATATAAACGAATTCTATCGGCGAAAAAAGTTTCCTTTGGATAAAAACGATATCATACTCCCCCAGAGTATTGTAAAAACTCAATTTATCCGGATAGTTGTGTTTAAATGAATGAGTTGAAACATCCAGGCCCAGCCCTTTTAGATAAGGGAAAAACTGAAGTACGCGATATCGACAACTGGGGGCTTCTGGACTATGAATCAAAAAGGCTACTCTCACCATTCTTCCTATGCCCCCACTAAACCTTTCGGGCCATCAAGAGGATAGAGTTTGTAAAATCGAGTGTAAAAAAACGGAAAAAGGGTGTAAAAAAATAAACCTTCATAACGTATTTTAGAAAGGGAGCATTGAACAGCCGATAGAGTTCAATCGAGTTGAATCGGTTGCTCAAGAAAAGCGCCCCCAGTTCTTCATAGTGGTAGGGTGTACGGTGGCTTAAATCTTTCCAATAGCGGCCGGGGGTATAAATATTAGGGGTGGTTAGAATCACTCTCCCTCCGGGTTTCAAGATTTCAAATATTTTCCCCACCATCTTCCTCCCTTCCGCCCAATCCAGATGTTCGATAACGTCAAACAGGAGGACCATGTCAAATCTCTCCTTGATTTCTTCAAATGAGTAGTAGTCATGTTGATAAAAAGGATCGATATCTAAGCTTTTATAGAGGACCTGGGGATAATGCTTCTTAATTCGACCTCCTAATTCACGATGATAAGCCCCGACATCGAGGACCGTTTCACCATCTTTTAAATATTTTAGAATGAATGGGAGACGTTTTCTCACGATTCTCAAGTCCCAAACTTCAGGGTATTGTCGATGTATTCTGTGACGCCAATGAAACTGTTCGCTCCAAGGTACTGGATTCACACCTCCAGTTCCCTCCTCTCTCTTTTCAACTAATCCCTTGTTGTGCATCTATGGCAATACTCCTTGTTTGATCTGCATGACTAAAAGCAACGTTCACAACGGCAATCGACTCGAACCCTCTCCACGCTCCAAGGGATGACTTTCCTCCTAAATGGCCGATAAACATCCTAAAATAATATAGACTATATCCTTCTCCATATCAAGCATATGGCCGGATTCTCCTTGTGCCCTCCCTCCCGAATTTTCGTTGACAATCTCGTCTTCATTTGATTACACTTTCTACTGACCGTAAGGTTATTTTGAAAAGCACTTCATAATCATATATAATTTTTAATCATCTTTGAGGGTCAGGATCGCGGAATGGCAAAGCTCGATAAAATACTTAAGAAATGGAGACGCCATTTCTTAAGGACATTTGGATATAAATTGATTAAAATTGATAAGTTGGATGTGAATTTCGAGTCCATTTTATACCACGGTTTAAGAAAATCTGGAGATTTCTTCTTTGTACAGATAGGCGCGAATGACGGTGAGGATCACATCTATGAATTTGTATCCAAGAATCATGATAAAGTGAGTGGAATGGTGATTGAGCCATTGAAAGATATTTTTGATGAACTGGCCTACAAATACAGAAAATTTTCCAAGATCACACCAGTGAATGTCGCCATTCACAACTCAGAAAGCGAAATGATACTTTACAGGATCGCTCCCCAAAAACTAAAGACCCTGCCCAGATGGCTTAAGGGGATTTCATCTTTCAATGAGAACCACCACAGACTGACGAACACACCCTCGAACTGGATCATACCCGTAAAAGTCCCTTGCGTTTCATTACATGAGTTATTCAACAGGTATCAGATTAAGAAGGTGGATCTGTTGCAGATCGATACAGAGGGATATGATGCTCAAATTATTCTGAATCTTGATTTCAACGCCATCAAACCTACGGTTATTCGGTTTGAGCATGGAGTTCCAGCTAACATCATGAGCAAAGAGGCTCTGCAACAACTACTTGATTTTTTACATAAGCATGGATACGAAGTCTTAGTCGAACCCAACGATGCAACGGCCTATCAGCTCGACCTGATGATTGCCTCCTGACCATGAACTACACCTGAAACACATTCCCCTAACCCAGCGGGAGAAAACTTCACTCGATTGACCACTGTCCACCCGGCGAACTCAGAATCAAAAAGCACATTCAAAAAAATCCGAGAGATGTCTGGCTGTGGTTTCGATCGTATAATGCCGGGCTACCAGTAGCCCTCTTCTGATGCATTGTTCTCGGAATTCTTTATGATTCATCAATACGAGAAGGCCCTCAGCGATCCGGTCGGGTCTACCGGTGGGAACAAAATAAGCAAAGTCCCTTTTCTCATCAAAGTTTTGATAACTCGATATTTCAGTCAGTATGGAAGGCACACCAGAGGCAAGCGCCTCCATCGCTGGCAGACCGAATCCTTCAAGCTCAAGGGATGAAGAAATGAAGATATCGACGTTTCGATAAAGGATTGCCATCTCTTTTTCCGACAATCCTTCATAATATTTATCCACAATCTTACCCTCCAACTCTTTCTCGGAAGGAGGCGTCGGGGAGACTCTGATCAATTCTACTGGAGCACCTTTTTTTTTCAGCAGATCTACGGCATTTAATGTATCCTGGATGCCCTTGAAACCGACATGAGCTGACCCCACCGAAATAATTTTTATTTTTCCATCCTTTCCCCATACTCTTTTTTCATCAGGATAAAAATTTTTAGGATCTATCCCATTCTGTATTAAATGGCATTTTTGCCTGTATTTCTTTTCTATCAATTCTACGAGGTGGCGTGATACGGCAGCTTTAATGGTTGGGAGGGAATAGATCAACTCCACTCTCCTGACCCTCCTTTTAGATTTTGTGTTATCGATCATTTGCCTGATGATGGAAAAAAGACTCCTCTTTGAATACTTCTCCGGCAGAAATTCTTTCTTAACCCTCCCCATATACTTGATCGGTTCATAGCCCTGGCACAGGTGAACTACTTTACTTCTCAGGTTTCGAACAAGGTGCATCACGTCATTGTAATACGTCCCAACATACACATCACACATTGGAACATCATCCAATGTGTCTTTCTTTGAGATCACCCATGCTTCTGGTAGGTACTCTTCGGGGATGTTCTCTTTCTGCTTAATGCTTCGTGATATGAGAATCGCATGGTATCCCATTTCTTTTAAGATCTTCACATGTTGCGAAATAACCTTGATCCCGCCTGAAATATCAATCTGGTTAATAAAATATCCTATTTTCATCCGAAACATCTTCTCCTGAACAGGCCTTGTCACTTCTGGGGTGGAGAAGCCTTGATCATATCTTTAAAAACTTGGGCTATCGCACTAAAATTGACCTTGTCCGAATGCATTTCTGCTTTCATCCTTCCCAGGTATGAAGCTTGGCGTCTGATCTCTTCATTAAAAAAATATCTGATCCCCGCTTTCAATTCCCCCGGATCTTCTAAGCTGTTTATGACAAAACCATCTTCCCCGGGGTTTAAAACCTCGCTTGCCCCAGTAGAAGCGGTTGTAATTACGGGTAAGCCGCTGGCGAGGGCCTCCAGGACCGTGAGTGAAAATGCATCATAAAACGCGGGGTGGATGAAAAGGTCTGCTGCCCCATAATATTTCTCCGGTTCGTTCGTAGAACCTACAAAAATCGTCTCTTCAGAGATATCCATTTTCTTTCCCAGACGGAGATAGGGGGCCTTTCGATCCTTTCCTAAAACAAGAAGCTTAAAGGGAGGGACGCCTTCTTTTTTAAGGTCGGCCAGTGTCCTCATTAGAAAGACTAAGCCCTTCATCCTGAAATTATTCGAGACAAAGAGCATGACGAAATCATTGCCAATGCGATGTTTTTCCCTGATCTCCTCCCGGTATTGGCGATTCCCGGGATGGAAGCGCTCGATATCGACTCCATTGTGTACCACGGTGACCCGGTCCGTGGGGACTCTATATCTCTTGATGATATCCTGTTTGACCATATTGGAGATGGCGATGATCCTTGAATAACTTCTTCTTTTATAAGGCCTATCCTCAATCCAGCCGCTCACCCATTGCTTGAGGCTCAAAATCCTCCCTAAAAGTTTGATTGCACGGACAACGGGATGGTCATAGGCCCGGAGGCTTCTCCAAAACCATGCCCAATGAACCCCTCCATGGGGTTGAAGGACGTCCGCCTCCAACGTATTTCCCACTCCAAGGGTGACATCATAGTGCCCCTTTTTTATTTCCTGGGTGGCCCGTATTGCAAAAGAGAGGAGACGCAGGCTCTTGGGAAAAGAGACGGTTTTTACCCGATGGAGATGAATCCCCTGGACCTCTTTCTCCCAATGTTCAGCATAGACATGGACTTCGTGGCCTTCCATTGCCATCCGGGAGCAGAGGTCCACAACATATCTCTCCGCCCCTCCCTTTCTTCTGGAAAAGTCAAGGATGGCTGTGGCAAACCTCATTATTTTTTCCACCTGCCGAGCCGGATCATGGTCTCATAAAATTTCTCGACCTCTTCCGCTTGGCGGTCCAGTCGAAATTCTTTGTGGGCCTTCTGATAAGCGGCTTCTCCCATCGTTCTTCTTAACTCAGGATCCCGGAGGAGTTGAAGGGTGGCCGTTGCCAAGGCTTCAGCCGAATCTTCGACGACGAAACCCGAGACGCCATGTTCTGTCAGTTCGGGCAGGATTCCTCGATCAGCCACCAGCGTTGGTTTTCCCATGGCCATGGCCTCTCTTAACGCTCTCGCTGTTCCATCGGAACCCGCCATTAGAAAGACAAAGATATCCATACAGGCCAGCGTATCGATATAGTGATCCGTCTGATACCCTCCAAGGACGACCCATGGCTCAAGGCCGAGCCTCTTCATCGGCTCAACAACGCTTTCATTCATCTGGCTCGAACGGCCCACCAGGAGCACCTTGATCTTCGGATATTCTTGAACGATGCTCTTGACCGCCTCTAAAAAAACGTCTGTCCTCCGGTACTTCTGAAACCGCGCCACCATGCCGATGACCACTTCATCGCGGGCAATCCCGAAAACAGCCCTCATGTCTTTATAGGTTCCGCTGGAGTCGTATCGTTCCAGATCCAGTGCCGGAAGGACTTTCCCTACCCTTTCAGGCGGAAGCCCGAAATGTTCGGCATTCTCTCTTCTCGCCCTCTCAGAGAAGGTGATGATTCCGTCTGTCAGTTTAGAGATTAAAAGACGGTTTCCCAGATGGGGTTTTAAAGGATCCCGTTTATGATCGGTCCGGATGACGACGACAGAAGTATTTGACCTTCTGGCGGCTATTCCCCCCAGGATATGGTCGTGAGATTGGTGGACATTCAGAATGTCGACTTCTTCCTTGCGGAGATAGTCAGTGAGGTCCAAAATATCCGAGAGAGTGTCGAGGATCGAAGAAGGGGAGTAAATTTTCAGGGGGCGATTCAAGCGAAACTGGTCGGTGGCACGAATCTTTCTCTCATGGGCTCTCTTTTCTAAACTGTCCTCCACGGGAAAGGGGGGCTTTCGGTAGGCGAGGGTCACATCATGTCCTCGTCTTTCCAATTCTTGACAGAGGTTCACGATGGGCTCGGAGGGGCCTGTCCATTTCCAATCGCTGAAGAGTTGGAGAACCTTCATTTTGCCTTTAGGTATCGGGGATCTTTTTCGGCAACAAGAAAGATTTTTTTTCCGAAGACGAGATCTGCCGATAAAACGTGGCTAAAAATCTCCCGGTTCCTCTCCCGTTGCATGGGATTCTTCTCCCTGCGAAAGGCTCTATAGGTTGCAAGGTAGATAAAAGGGAATAGAAAGAAAAGAAGCATGGCCGAGTTGCTAAACTCATGGGTGGCGGCTTCCAGTATCCGAAAACCATTCCGGTGTAGATTAATCCTCAATTCATAATAGTTAGCGAGATGGATGTGGTCCCCGCCCAAAAACCCATCTACCTCATTGCATGGCCTTCCGGTAAAGAGGTTGTAACCGACAAGGAGGTTGGCCACTCTTGACTTTAGATTAAGGAGATTCGGCGTCGTGACCACCAGTTTGCCTCTTTCTTTAAGAATCCGGAAACACCCTCTGACAAATTGAAAAGGGGCTTCCAGATGTTCGATGCCGTTCGAGCAGAGGATAAAATCGAAGGTTTCATCCGGAAAAGGCAAGTCCATGTTGAGGTTGGCTTGGTCGCACGAAATTCCTTCCGCACAAAAAAGTTCTGGACAGATATCTACTGCAGAAACATCAAACCCTGCCTCTCTTAACTTCTTCGAAATAGCGCCTGTCCCCGCAGGAGCATCTAACAACTTTCCCTGACGTCCAAAGCGGATAAAGATCTCGACCACTTTATCATGAGGATGCTGAAAACCCAGGATTTTATCGATCCATGCCCTGTATCCCATCGATCTTAACGCCCCTTGCAAAAATTCTTAACTCGATCTCCCACTTCGTCTATTTCTCTCTGGCTCAACTCGGGGAAGAAGGGAAGAGAAAGGATTTCCCGGGCACACTTCTCCGTAACAGGAAAATCTCCTCTCCGGTATCCCAGGTCATTATAAGCTTCCTGGAGATGAATCGGGATAGGATAGTGGATGAGGGTTTCAATCCCCTTTTCTTTTAACGAGGCCTGAAGGCTATTTCTTCTTTTCGACCGGATAACGAAAAGGTGATAGACATGGCGTACCCCATCTTTTTCAACAGGGCAGATGACTCCCGATCCCTCAAGCCTTTTCTTATAGAGGAGAGCTTTCTTTCTTCTCTGCTCATTCCACTGGTCCAGATATCGTAATTTAACCCGCAGGATCGCGGCCTGAATTTCATCCAGGCGGCTATTCCCCCCCTGAAGAATATGCCGGTATTTCTTCTTCTCTCCATAACACCGGAGAAGCCGGAGTTTCTCATAAAGTTTATGATCATCCGTGATCACGAATCCACCATCTCCGGACCCGCCCAGGTTCTTGGTCGGATAAAAGCTGAAACAGCCCATCACGCCAAAGGAACCCGCCTTTTTCCCTCGGAATTCCGCTCCATGGGCCTGACAGGCATCCTCGATCACAAGAAGATGATAGCGCCTGGCAAGATCCATGATTCCTTCCATCTCTGCCGGATGGCCATACAGGTGAACGGGAAGGATGGCCTTGATCATTCCTCTCCTCTCTTTGGTCCTTCGTTTTTTCAATAAACCTTCCAATGCATTGAGGTCGATGTTATAGGTTTCAGGGTCGATATCCACAAACAGGGGCCTGGCTCCCGTGAAGGAGATCGCTATGGCTGAGGCCACAAATGAATTGGCGACAGTAATAACCTCATCGCCTTGCTTGATACCAGCCGCCTTCAAAGCCAGATAGAGTCCATCCGTTCCGGAATTCACTCCTACTCCATACCGAACCCCGCAATAACGGGCGAACTCCTCTTCGAACGCAGAAACCTCTTCCCCCAGAATGAAGCGCCCCTTCTCAAAGACTCGCCTCGTAGCAGAAAGGATCTCCTCTTCAATTGCTTTGTACTGTCTGGTTAAGTCGATAAAAGGAACCATGCCAACCTCAAATGCGGATTTCGGAATTCGGAATACGGAATAGAAAGATTTGTAATTTGTTTTTCAGATTCCGCAATCCACACTTCGCATTCCGAAATTGTTCACCCCCAGTATTCCACCTTGTGTTTTCGGTAGAATTCAATCGTCCTTCGGAGCCCTTCTTCCAGGCCGATCCTCGGCGTCCAACCGACCACGCCCTTGATTTTGGAGATATCGGTATAATAGTCTCCCGGCTCCACCTCTTTCCGTTCCCGTGTGAATTCCGTAAAGGCAACCTTCCCACTCCCAGCAACCTCCACAATCTTCCTGGCCAGATCGATGAAACTGAAGGGGATGCCTGTCCCTACATTAAAGACTTCCCCATAAGCCGCCGGACAGGCGGCTACCTGAAGAAAACAGCCAACGAGATCGTCCACATAAAGAAAGTCTCTTAATATATGACCCTCCCCGAAAACAGGAAGGGCCTCATCGTCGATGGCCTTCCGGATAAACCAGTTCAGCACGCCATATTCATCGTGAGCCATCTGATGGCGGGGTCCGTAGGTGTTGGTAATCCTTAGACAGGTTCCCGGAATCTTATGGACATCGTGATAGACCAGAACCATCTTTTCCGCAGAGAGGTTGGTCACCGCATAGATGCCTTTTGGATTGGTGGGATGGTCTTCTCCAACCGGAAGTTTAACACTGGCCCCGTATTCCCCTCTTGTCCCCGAAAAGATGACCTTCACCTCCCGGTTATATTTACGGCACGATTCGAGAAGGACGAGTGTTCCCCGGCAGTTGATATCCAGATCTTGAATGGGATTCCGGATGCTATCCACATGGTTCACCTGACCGGCCAAATGAAAGATGAAATCCTGATCTTTCACCAGATAGTCCATTGAGTGTTCATCCCGGACATCGCTGAAGTTGACCTGAATGTGATCCATGATCTCCTTCACATTAAAAAGATTTCCTCCCAGCCTGGGCATCATATTATCAACGACTGTTACCTTCGCTCCCAACCCCACTAACCGGGCGGAGAGGTTCGATCCGATGAAACCCAATCCCCCCGTCACCAGCGCCCTCTTTCCCTGAAAGGCATTCTCATTGAGGGCCATTTTTCTTCTCCTTTTTAGTATTTTGTATCACTTTAGCCTTTTGACACACTATTCAATCCCCCTTTATCCCCCTTTTCCAAAGGGGGAATCACATTTTGGGCAGGAATCTCCTCCCTTTGGAAAAGGGAGGCCGGGAGGGATTTAATTGAGTTTTTCAACTCCCAGAGCTTGGCGTATTTGATAAAGACATAGAACATCGTCGAAACGGCGATGATCAATCCCGGCAACCCATCCCGAAATCCGGACTTAAAAAGATACTCCTTGATAAACCGAAAAGGCGGGTGGAAGAGGAGTTTGAAGAGACTGAACTTCTCTCCATTCTGGGCCATGTCTTCGGCGGCAATCCGGGAATATTTATCGATCGTCTGAATCTGATCCGAAATGTCCCGGTAGGTGTAGTGGAGATACTGATTCTTTAAAGTGGATACTTCCCCATCCACCGCGACCTTCGCATGGAGGGCTCCCTCCCATCTTCCTTTATCCCTCCGGTAGAGCCGTATCTCTCCGTCCGGATACCATCCGCCGTACCGAATCCACTTCCCAAGATAATAGGTCCGGCGATAGACGAAGAAACCATCAATACCTTTAGCCCCGCCTTCTACCTCTTTTCGAATCTCCTCCGCCAGCTCCGGAGGAACTTCTTCGTCGGCATCGACGAACATGATCCATTCGCGTGTGGTCAGATCCGCCGCATATTGATACTGATCGCGATGGCCTTTCCAGGAAACCTGGAAGGCCTTGTCGGTATACCGCTTGCAGACTTCAAAAGTCCCATCCGTGCTCAAGGAATCAACGACCACGAGCTCTTCGGCCCATCTCAGACTCTTCAAACACCGCTCAATCGTCCTGAGGTTGTTAAAGGTCAGAACATAAACGGAGATGGGAAGTTTATCAACCATCCTATTCATTCCATCAATCTAATGAGATCATTCCAAGAAATTCCAATAACCAAACAAATTTTACATGGCGAATACGTCACCCACGCACCATGATAATATCACTAAGTCCCCTCCCCCTTGATGGGGGAGGGTGAGGGTGGGGGTGAATAATTGATCCCATACCCCCTCACCTCATTCCTCTCCCGCCAGGGGAGAGGAGGTATTTTGGAGGTAAATGAGTAAATAAAAATTTCTGTTTCGATTTTGGTCATTGGTTATTGGAGCTTATTTGATGATTGGTGCTTGGTGTTTGGTTATTCAATAAGTCCTTTTAATTTCTTATCAACCACATCTTCCACTTCATCGACGGTGATCAGTTTCATGCATCGGTGGTCAGTAGGGCAGACTCGTTTCAAACATGGACTGCATGAAACCTCTCTCTTCACAATCACATGGCCATCCCCCCACGGCCCGGTGGTCACAGGATCTGTTGAGCCAAAGATAGCCACGACCGGAGTCCCAACGGCCGCGGCCAAATGCATGGTTCCGGTGTCATTCGTCACTAAAAGACGGCACCGTTCCAGAAGGGCGGCCAGTTGAAGGAGACCGGTCTCCCCGGTTAAATCGACCCCTCCGCTTCCCAGAGATTGCATCATCTCCTTTGCGATGACCTGCTCTTCCTTTCTCCCAAAAATAATCACAGTAGCCTTCCATTTCCCGAAAAGCCTTCTTCCCAGCTCAGCAAATCGATCGGGATACCAGCGCTTCGCCAGCCCATAAGCGGCCCCCGGATTAATACCGATGAGAGGCCTCCCGTCCAGAAGACCCAGTTCCTTAAGTCTCTTTTCAGCCCATCTTCGGTCTTCCTCTCTGAGAAAGAGTATGGGAGATGGAACCTCTTTCAACTGACCCAGAGGCTCCATCAGCCTTCGATAATAATGGACACGGTGAAGGCGAAGAACTTCTTCCGTCCGTTTAATTTTATGGGTGAGAAAGAGGAATCGCCCTTCGTCCTGATAACCAACCCTGACCGGAACCCTGGCCAGATAGATCTGAAATGCGGAACGGAAAGACCTGGGTAGCATCAGGGCAAGATCGAACCCCCTCTTCTTCAAAGAGTGGCTGAGCTTTACATCCTCTAAAATAGATCCGGCCCCGCCCCTTTTTTGAAAAGGGATAATTTCATCCACATAGGGAAATGTTTTCCATAGGTCAATGAGATGGTTTGGGGCAAGAACAGCCAGGTGAGAGCGAGGAAACAGCTCCTTTAATCCCTGGACCGAGGGATAGGCCAGGATAGTGTCCCCTACCCAGTTCACTCCCCGCACCAAAATATGATTCACATGACTGAAATCGGACTTCAAGGCTCTTTCCCGTCCCCTTCTCATCTTCTCCGTACGCTATTCAAACAAAACCTCCCTCGCAGCTTTAAAAACATCGTCGACCGTGATTTCCTTCAGACACTTGAGCTCCTTGCAGGAACGGTCCCGGCATGGATTACAACCCACATTCTTGAATACCTTTCTATGGGGACCGAATGGTTCATTCACAACCGGATCCGTAGGACCATAAATAACCACCACTGGAATTCCCATCAAAGAGGCGATATGCATTGGGCCCGTATCTCCACCGATATAGAGATCACAATGCCTGTATACCTCCCCCAATTGGGTAAGAGAAAAGGTATGGGGAGCGAGTATGGAAGTTTCTCTCATCCTCTTCTGAATCCCCTTTACCCATTCCAGTTCGCCCGGACCCCAGGTAAAGAGCACCGTCGCATTTATTTCCTGGACTAATCGATCTGCCAGTTGGGCATATTGGTCCGGAAACCACCTTTTATATGGCGTCTTCGGGCTTGTTCCTGGATGGATGGCGATGGAAGGACTCCTCACAGCAGGAGAGAGTTGATTAAAAAATGATTTCACATACTCCCTTTCCTCCGCGGTAATATGAAGGGGATAGTTATCGGGCTGGACTTCTAATCCCATTCCCTTCAGGAGATTAAAATTTCTCTCAAACCGACTGATTCTCCCTCTTGGAAGCTTCACTTTTACATTCGAAAACAGGAAATTTCCCTCTTTGGTCGATCTTCGATCAAATCCGATCCGTCGAGGAGAGCCGGAGAGAAAGGAGAGGAGACCGGTCTTCAGGATGCCGTGAAAATCGAGAACTAAATCAAATCTCTTTCCTCGGAGGGAAAAAATAAATTTTTGTGCCTCCCTCGCTGTCTTCCACCACCCCTTTACAGACTTCAACCCTTCCGACCATCGCTTTCTTGGAAAGAGAATCACCTCGTCAATTTCCGGCTGGCTTTCTATGAGGGGTTTTGAAGGTTCTTCGACAATCCAGGTGATAGAGGCAGATGGAAACTTTGCCTTTATTGCCTTGACCGCGGGAAGCGTCCGGATTATATCTCCCACCGCGCTCAGTCTTAAAATTAATATTTTTTTGTAATCCATTGCCGGAACATTATCCTATTCACACTCAATTTTCAACAGGAATAACAAGAAGATGTCGCTTTAAGTCTGTTTATCACTTTTTAATAAGCAACCCTGAATGACGTTTTCGACCACCCTACTTGCACCAAGTGGGCACAAATGAAAAAAAATCAGTCCGTCCTTCAGAAAGGAGTGAGGTTAGGGGGAGAGGAAGATAATCAGGGTTGCTTAAGAAATCCTTCATGACGGGTGTGTCACCCTCATACAATGAAAATTGATAATCCCCCCTTACCCCGCTTTAGCAAAGGGGGGGATAGGGGGATTTGAGAGTAATTTTCTAAACGATTCTAAAACAGAATGGGTTCGGCCTAGATTCATCATTACCGGGCGAGATAGGTTAAAAACTTCTCGGGAAGGCTCTTCGTTTTCCCAGTCGAATCGATACAGATATGTTGGGACTCTCCCTCGGCGATCACCTCTTTTCCGTCCTCACGAAGGACCTGATACCCGAAGGTGATGATCCGTTTATTCAGGCGATTCAGATCGGTCCGGATGATGATGGTCTCATCATATTTAGCCGAATTTCGATACCGGCAATGGACATCGGAAACAACCAGTCGATACCCCAATGCCTCCAGATCAGCATATCGGAATCCTTTTTTACGGCAGAGCTCCGCTCTTCCCACTTCAAACCAGACCAGGTAATTGGCGTAATACGCCACTCCCATCTGGTCGGTCTCAGCATATCTGACCCGAATCTCTGTATCCACAAAATCTGTTATCATAATACCTCTTTCGAATAGTCCTGATGGTAGTATATTAAGTGTCTGTTTATAAACTAACGGTTTCCAAAAAGGTCGCCATTCCGGCGAAAGCCGGAATCCAGGGTTCCCGGTGAAAACCGGGATCTAGTCTTTGAGATGGTTCCCGACTTTCGTCGGGATGGCGTCTGGATGCCGGATCAGGTCCAGCATGACGGAAAAAGAGCATTTATAAAAAGACTCTATTTAATGATTTATAAACTGATTACTGATCACTGATAACTGCCTATTCTTTATAGTTTCTTAATCTCCCCATCTTTTTTCCAGAGGGCTCTCAAATATTCTGGTCTCAACAGGGCTGGATCCTTCCTCTTGAGGACTTCACGGATGCGCCGGAGGGCTTCCTCCTTCTCCTCCGGGAGTTGAATGCGAAGGGGAAGGTAGTTTGAGGCGTGATTGGATGCAAAGAAACAATGCGTCATGCGACTATTCCTTATCATTATCTCAAGTTCTTGGATTAGGCCGAAAGGAGTAGGCAAAACCAATTTTCCTGATTCGATCTCTTTCTCAATGGGTGTTCCCGGAACGATCATGAGGGAAAGGGCGCCGACATAATCGGGATCCATCTCGGACAGGACCTTTCCCGTGTTTTCTGCATGGGCCTGGCTATGGTCCACTCCTCCGATGCCCAGAATCACCGTAACGGAGAGGAGAATTCCGGACTCTTTCACCCTTCTCCCGGCATGGATCAATTGGTCCACCGTGGCATTTTTCTTAATCCGTTTCAACACTTCAGGATCTCCTGACTCCAGACCCAGGTAGAGTATTCCCACCCCCAGGTCTTTTAAAGCTTTTAATTCCTCCACATCCTTCTGAAGAATATTCTTAGCATTGGCATAGATCCCTACCCTTTCAAGCCCTTTTAATTTTTCTTTCAGGTAGGATAGGATCCGGAGCAGTTTCTTCTGGGGGATGATCAAGGCATCCCCATCCGCTAAAAAGACTCTTCCAATCTTGCAGCGACTCACTTCATCGATATCGTCTTTGATCTCTTCGAAACTCTTCACCCGGAAACGCTTCCCCTGGTAGGCCCCGCAAAAAGTACATTTATTGAAAGAGCAACCCACCGTGACCTGGAGGATCAGGCTCTCTGCCTCACTGGGTGGCCGGAAGATCATCCCCTCATATTTCATGTTATAAACCTCTATTTGGTCTTAGAATCTCGTTTTTTATCCTCAGGAAGATCAAACTGATAAATGATTTCTCCCTCTTTGACCATGCCCAACTCTCTCCGGGCAATCTCTTCGATATATCGTTTCTCATATTGAAGCCGCCTCACCTCTTCCTTCAATTTCCGGCTCTCCTCCTCCATCTTCATGTTCACCTCTTTGATCTTTGCCAGCTCCTTCTGCAACCGGAGAAGATGAAGAATTCCTTTATCTCCGAAGAAGGTGAAAAACCCGAGGAAGAGAAAAAGGAAGAGGAGCAAAAAGAAGAGATGCTTCTTGCGTGTTTTGATAGCCATGGGCCTATTGAAGTTTAAACTTGATGGGAATCGTTCCCGACTGTTCCACCTGAGCCTGATCCCTCGGGAGGGGAGCAAATCGCCACTGTTTCAGGTACTGGCCTGCAACCCTTTCCAATTCTGCATCCCCTTTCAGGACAGGGATGACCCGGTCCACCATCCCATTCGGTAAAACCCAGACGGTCATCTCAATCTCCGCTTCCACCTTCACCTTTATCTGAGGGGGCGGCAGCCTTTCTAAAATCTTTCGCGTCACAAGAGCGCCTTTGATTCCCAGTTGAAGGTTCTCTTCCAGAGCTTTCTCCGGTGAGGGCTTTTCTTTTGCAACCAACAGCTTCTCGATAATCTTCTCGGCGCCTCTGTCTTTCAATTTCGGTATTTGCGAAGCCTCTTTGATGGATGGGACCGGAGGTTCCGGAAGCAACTGATCCTCTTTCTTTCTCAAATATTCATTGAATTCTCCTGTCAGTTCTTTGAATTCCGGAGAACTCCTGAGAGCCTTCATCTTCTCTTCATCCGTGGCGGCTTCTATCTTTTTAGGTCTGGGATATTCAGGGGCAAGAACCCGCCAGTCCTGCTGTGCACTGGCTTCCTCCATCTTCTTCAGGATCACTTCCTCCCGGATTCTCTTCTCCTCCGGCGGGATCTCATTCCTCTTTTCCAATCCCAGAATCTTTCTTACCTCTTTATTCAGTGTTCGCCATTCCTGTTCGAGAGAGGGTTGCAGGGCAGGGATGAAAAGGAGCGCCCATACGAAAAACCCCACGGCAAGAATTAGGAGGCCGATCAGAAAGGAAAGCCGTTTTCTTCGAACTCGCTCCTTCTCCCTTTTCATTGGCGGGCGACCCCTTCCTGAATCTGCTGGAGCATCTTTCTGGCCATCTGGCGTCTTTCCTCCCGGCTCGTCTTCTCCAGGAGTTTCTGGTAGACCTGTCTCGCATCAGAGAATCTTTTTTCCTCCATATAGAGCGCTCCCAATTTCAGAAGAGCCTCTTCCATCAATTCCGGGAGATGAGGATACAAATAGAGGACCTTTGAAAACTGGAGGATTGCGGGCTCCTTGTTGCCTGCCTCTGCATAGGCCTCCCCTAACTTGAACTGGGCCTGGCTGGCAATCCTTTCTTCAGGGCTTCGTAAGGCGGTCAAGAGAGAGGTGATGGCGTCCGGAAATCTTTTTTGGGCCAGGGAGAGGAGTCCTATTCCCAAATAGGCTTCAAAACGTGTCTCATCGTGAGGGAATTTTTCGACATACTCCTTCAAAATCTTTTCCGCTTCATCAGGTTTTCCCAGGCTCCGGTAGGCCTCCTCCATCCCCAGGTAGCTCCTCTTTGCCAGTGGCATTTTAGGATGATTTCTGGTCACCCACTCGAATCGTTCCAGTGCCTTCGGGTAAGCTTTGAGGAGGAGGTGAAGCTCCCCTGCTTCCAGATAGGCTTCATGGAGTAGATGGCTTTTCGGATGGTTTTTAATGAATCGCTCCATCTCGTCTGTGGCTTCCGCCCATCGCCTCTCCGTCTTCAGGAGAAGGGCGATGCGAAATTGTGTTTCTTCCGCCCATTCGCTGTGAGGATAGAGTCGAACCAACTCCTGATAAGTTTTCAAGGCCCTCTCCGTCATCCGGGATTGCTGGTAGTGTTCTCCCAATTGCATCAGCGCCTGACCCGCCAGGGGATGCTGGGGATACCGCTTCAGGAAAATCTCCACCCGGTTGATGAACGATTCATATCTCTTCTCTTGAAAGAGGGCGAGAAGGATTCCATAATCAGCCTCCGGCGCCTCTTTCGATTTCCCGTGCTCTTTGATGAGCTGTTGATAGGTCTGGATTGAATTGCCGTACTGTTTGAGATTATAGAAGCCATCGCCTGCCTTTAACAGGGCGGACGGGGCGAAAGGGCTTTCAGGGTATTGCTGGGCGAGCCGTTGAAACGCTTCGATGGCCCGGTGAAAATCTTTTTTTCGGAAGTGGGACCAGCCCGTCCAGTATTGAGCTTCGTCACGATAGGAACTCGAAGGGAAAAACTCCCTCAACCGCTCGAAATAATTCAAAGCCTCATCGAATCGTTCCTCCCTGTAAGCGATCCATCCCAAAAGATAATATCCCTTCTCTTTCCCCTCCTCTTCAGGCGAGTTGACCAGGCTGACCAGATGGGTCTTTGCCTGATCATAATTGTTCTGGTTTAAATAACACTGGCTGATCAAAAGGGAGATGGGAGGGTTGGATCGATACTTGGGGAACTCGGCTGCGATTTTGAGGAAGTAGTGATTGGCCTCCTTCCATTCTTTCCTTTGAAAGTGGTACCACCCCAGACTGGTCAAACCACGGGGATAAAAAGCAGGATCATCCTTCATTTGATCCACATATTTGATGCTATTCCGGTAATCCTCTTTCAGCAGGTGACTTTCCGCCAGCCAGTATAAGACCTCATTTTTCTCCGGGTGATCGGGAAATTCCCTGAGAAGCCTTTCCCAGTATCCGATGGCCTCATCATAATTCTTCAATAAGAAATGGCTGTATCCCAGCCTCGAATAGACCCGGTCCTCAAATTGTGCTCTTCGTTTCGACCACAAGACATGCCGGTAGGCGCCGATGGCGCCGGCATAATCCTTCTGATTGAAAAGGGACTCCCCTAACATGAAGTAGACCCATTCCTGAAGATCATTCTCAGGATAAGTCCTGAGAAACTGCCGGAAGGTGGAAACGGCATAGGCATACTCTTTCTTTTTGAAATGGTATCGCCCGATATCAAAGAGGCTCTGCTCGGCCCAGGGTGAGATAAGAAACTGGGAGAGAAATCTCTGATAGAATTGAGTCGCCCTTTCAGTCTCGTTCTCTCCCAGGTAGGTCTTCATCACTCCCCAGAAGATCGGATCCGACAGTTTTGTGCCGGGAAAGCTCAAAAGGATCTCTTCGAAGGTTTTCCTCCCTTCGGCATAATGTCCAACAGAGACCTGACTCCAGGCCAGGGCATATCGACCGCTCTCTTCTAAGGGATGGCGGGGATATCGCCTTAAAAAATTCCTGAAAAAAGTAACGGCTTCCTCATACTTCTGGAGTCTGAAAGTATTGACACCCATCAGATACTCGGCTTCCGGCCTCCATATTCCTTCAGTATGTTTCTGGAGATGCGTCTCCATCTCCCTGATCGACTCCTGATATTGTCCCAGATGGTAGAGGCAGTATCCTGACCAGAAGAGTGACGACTGGGCAATGGAAAGATTGGGGTTTTTCTCATAGGCCCGGCGAAAGAACCGGCTTCCTTCCTCATAGGCTCCCTTCATCAGTTGAATCCACCCGCATGAATAAAGGGCATAAGGGTTGAATTCGTTGTCAGGATATTCATCGACTACCTTTTTAAAATAGGCAAAAGCCTCTTCCGTCTTATCCTGACGAAACTTTGACTCTCCCAGCCAGTATATCGCAGAGCCTCTCCATAAGCTCTCCGGGTGCTCTTCGATCAACCGCCGGAAGAGGTGTATGGCATCCTCATAATTTCCCTGGAGATAGTGGTGCCTTCCCCTTTCGTAAAAGGCTTTGTCTCCGGTGGTCATCCCTCTGGTGATCTTGCTTGTGTAGGCGCAGCCGGGTTGAGTCGTGGAGGGGCTCATCTTCCTCATGGGTCCGATCTGATCTTCTCTCAGGTCGAAGGACCCGGCAGCGGGTTCCTCTTTAATTCCCTGAGCTGCAATAATGGGAAGAGGAATCTCCCGCTCCTCTGTCCATTTTGTCTCCTCTTTTCCAAAAAAAACAATTTCCGGCGACCGGATCCTGCCCCGGCTTTGATCCTGTCCCTTGAGGATGGAGAAAGAGAGGGTGATGGAGAGGAGAAGAATGAGGCTGAAAATCTTCACGAACTTATTGAACATTGGTATCACTCCATTATAAACTATCAGATAGGTTGAAGGATTGTCAACCCTTCGGCCCGTATGGCAGGAATTGACAAGAATTTTATGACTGTGATAGCTTTTACCTAAATTGAGCGATTCTTTTGAAAAGAACCTGTAGCCGAAGGCTTTAGCCTGCGGTTTCCTCTCACCCGTTGGGTGAGAAATCGCTTCCGACTCGCCTGCCAAAGAACTTGCCTGCCTGCACGAAGCGTTTCGGCGAAGGCAGGTTCGGCGGGCAGGTAAAATCACGCAACCCAAAGGTTGCGGCAACATTTAGAATAATAAATCGCTCAATTTAGGTTTTAATAAATGAGGGCAAAACACTATTTTATACCCGCATTGATCATACTTTTTATTTTTTCTGCCGGATGTGGCGGCGACATGGGAAATGCCAAATCGGAATCCGGGAGGGATTTCAAAGCCATGCGTGAAAAGATGGTTGAAACACAGATCAAAGGCCGTGGCGTGAAGAATGAACGGGTGCTCTCTGCCATGTTTAAGGTGGAACGTCATCGCTTTGTCCCAGGAGATTATCAGTCCCAAGCCTATGCGGATCAACCTCTTCCCATTGGAGAGGGGCAGACGATATCACAGCCTTACATCGTCGCCTTGATGACGGAATTATTGGATCTGAAAGGGGAAGAAAAGGTTCTTGAGATTGGAACAGGGTCAGGATACCAGGCCGCCATCCTTGCTGAACTGGTAAAGGAAGTTTACACCATTGAGATTATAGAACCCCTCGCCGCCTCTGCCAGGAGCCTGCTCCTCGAACTGGGGTATAGAAATATTAAGGTGAAAGCCGGCGATGGATACTTAGGATGGCCTGAGGTTGCTCCTTTCGATGCGATCATTGTCACTGCCGCACCCGATCACATCCCCCAACCCCTCATCGATCAGTTAAAGGAGGGGGGACGAATGGTCATTCCGGTGGGCGCTTTTTACCAGGAATTGAAGAAGATTGTGAAGCGAGGCGGGAAGATGGAAACAAAGGATGTTTTGCCGGTGATCTTCGTCCCCATGACCCGTGAAGGCGTCAAACAGAAAAAATAATGGTACCAATCACAAGCTAATTAAAATGACAAATCAAGAAATGAACACTTTTCCGACAGGCTCCCATCCCCCTCCTAGCCTCCCCCTTGATGGGGGAGGAATGTAGTAATTTCCCTCCCCTTCAGCCTGCCTGCGCGAAGCCGCTTCGGCGAAGGCAGGGGGGAGGGTCGGCCTGCCTGCCGAAGCCTCGGCGCAGGCAGGGGTGGGGGTGGGGGAAACTGCTAAGGTGTATGATTAAAGATGAAACCCAATGTCAATAGAATTATGGACCGTTTAATTATCCTTGTCTTTCGCCTTTCTTGCTTCTCCAGAATTCCAATCTTTTTTTGATCTCCTTTTCAAACCCCTGGTCGGTTGGGCGATAGTATATTCTTCCTTTCAGATTTTCCGGAAGATATTCCTCATCCACAAAATGGTCCGGATAGTCATGAGGATATTGATAATCCTTCCCATAACCCAATTCCTTCATCAGAGAGGTGGGGGCATTTCTGATATGGAGCGGGGCAGGCATGTTTTCCAACTCACGAACATCCCTCTGCACATTTTGATAAGCGAGATAAGTCGCATTCGACTTCGGAGCTGTCGCCAGGTAGATGGCCGCCTGAGCAAGGGCCAATTCTCCTTCCGGGGGGCCGATGAAGTGGAAGGCCTGCATGGCTGAAACAGTTATCTGGAGGGCCTGCGGATCAGCATTCCCCACATCTTCGGAGGCGAACCGGATCATCCGCCTGGCAATGTAGAGAGGATCCTCCCCGGCCTCTAACATTCTTCCAAGCCAGTAGAGCGCCGCATCAGGGTCGCTTCCCCTCAAACTCTTGTGAAGAGCGGAGATGAGGTTATAATGCTCCTCTCCCGATTTATCATAGATAAAACTTTTCTTTTGAAGGACCTCCTCCAGATCCTTTCCCTTGATCTGCCGGATTCCCTTCGGGTCGGGTGGAGTTGTCAGGACGACCATCTCAAGAGTATTTAACGCCACCCTTGCATCTCCATTGGCTATCCGGCAGATCCCTTTGATCACATCCGGATCGATGGAAGCCAGATAATTTCCCAATCCCCTCTCCTGATCCGTCAGTCCCCGGATCAGGATCCCTTCGATCTCCGCCTCTGCTAAGGCACGGAGGGTGAAGACTTTTGCGCGTGAGAGCAGCGGTGAGATCACTTCGAAGGAAGGATTCTCCGTAGTGGCGCCAATGAGAATGATCGTCCCCTTCTCGACATGGGGCAGAAAAGCATCCTGCTGGGCTTTGTTGAACCGGTGGATCTCATCGACAAAGAGGATCGTCCTTCTCTTCCGGTACTTCCACTCCTCCACAGCTTCGTGGACGACTTCCTTAATCTCTTTTACACCGGCGAGCACAGCGCTGAAGGCGATGAAACGGGCGCTTGTGACAGAGGCAATGAGCATGGCCAGGGTCGTCTTCCCTGATCCCGGCGGCCCCCACAGGATCATGGAAGGAATGTGGTCCGATTCAATGGCCTGGCGGAGGACCTTCCCCGGGCCCAGGAGGTGATTCTGGCCGGCAAACTCTTCCAATCTCTTCGGCCTCAACCGGTCGGCAAGCGGAGCTTCTTTCTCTAAAAACTCTTTTTCCTCACGATTAAAAAGGTCGGATTGTCTCTTTTTATCCATCGTCTTCAATCACAGAACCTAATTTCAGATTTCATAACCCCTCCTCTCCTCCCAATCCTAACGCCCCCTACCTTCTTCCCCCTCTTAATTTAAGTGGAGGAAGGGGGAGTTATAAGGGGAGGTAGGGTGGGGTTACTCCAATTTGCGATTTGAAATTTGCAATTTGAAATGTTTTTTTATCTCTCCAATTCCTGGATCGTTTGAAGCATTTCCTCGTGGATCCGTCCATTGGAGGCAAGGATTTTTTCGGAATAGATATTAAAGGGCTGACCCTTAAAGTCGGTCATTCTTCCCCCTGCCTCGGTCACGATGAGACTGGCTGCAGCCACATCCCAGGGATGGAGTTTAAATTCCCAGAATCCATCGAAACGGCCTGCAGCTAAATAAGAAAGGTCGATGGCCGCTGAGCCGGGTCTTCGAATGGCAAAACTCTTGATGATAAACTGACGGAAATACCGGAGATAGAAATCGGCATGCTCGTGAGCATCATAAGGAAAACCGGTGGCGAGGAGACTTCTGTTTAATTTATCAATCCGGGAGACAACAATCCGTTTACCATTGAGAAAGGCGCCCTTCCCCTTTTCCGCATGAAAGAGCTCTTTGAGGGGAGGAATGTAAACCACTCCAAGCCTTACCTCACCTTCCACCTCAAGTCCGATCGACACACAAAAACAGGGATATCCATGAAGATAGTTGGTCGTCCCATCGAGTGGATCGATGATCCATCTCCAGGGAGACCCCTTCTCCTTAAAAGGACTCTCTTCTGTCAGGATGTTGTGGTCAGGAAAAGAGTTAAAGATGATCTGTGTAATGGCTCGATCGCATAGCTTGTCCACTTCTGTTACGGGATTGAATTCTCCCTTAAATTCTACGGAGTGGGGCTTGCCGAAGTGAAGTCTTTGGATCCGGCCCGCCTCCTTTGCCGCTGCAACAGCCACCCGCAGATAATGATCAATCTGTTCCATATCCAACCCTTTAATGTCATTTTAGCTTTTTGAAAGAGGTTATCTAATCCCCCTTCACCCTGTTAGATAGCAGGTCAATATCCAATTATTGAAAGTGAAAAAAAATATCTAACAGGGTGAATCCCCCTTTGTCAAAAGGGGGAATATTTTACCTCCCTTTGGCCGCCGGCCCATAGGGCCTCTGACCCGGAGGGCAAAGGGAGGCTGGGAGGGATTTTAAAAAGTTTATTTCAATTTTTTTAATTGATCGCAGTTGACAATCCTTTCACTCAGACTATATGATACCCCTAAAACCAAGTCAACCCTTCGACTCCGCTCAGGGCTGACCCTTTCCCCCCTTCCTTTTTACCAAAGTGTTATGTTTCTCCTCCCTTTGAAAAAGGGAGGTGGGGAGGGATTTTATAATGTTGCTTGGGAAGGGTGGATAATCTGGAGGTTAAGATGGAGTTTGTATCGACGGGAAACTGTTTTGTGTGCGGTGAAAATAATCCGAGAGGCCTAAAAGTTAAGTTTGATGTTGACCCGGAAAAACAGGCCATCCGCGCCGCATTCACTTTTGAAGCAGCCTACCAGGGCTGGGACGGAGTCGTCCACGGCGGGATGATCTGCACCCTTTTGGATGAGGCCATGGCCAATCTCGTTTATCACCTGGGGTTCAATGCGATAGCGGCCTCCCTGGAGGTCAGGTTCAAACACCCCGCCCCAATCCTTCAGCCGCTTGTTGTTTCCGGAGAGATCACGGAGGTCCATAAGAAACTGGTAAAGGCAAAAGCAAGCCTCGCCACAGAGGATGGAAAGGTACTCACCACAGGAATCTCTACATTCCTGAAACAAACCCCAAAATAATCTGTCTCCCCTCCCTCGGCATACTTACCTTTGATATTCTTCGCCTTATGAACATGAAGGGATGGATGCCGGGGATTGGCGCTTATTAATCAGTCCATAATTGAATGGACACTGGAAACCAAATCCCTCCTCCCTCCCTTTACAAAAGGGAGGGATTCCCCCTCTTTGGCCTCCGGCCCATAGGGCCTCTGGCCCGGAGGGCAAAGAGGGGTTAGGGGAGATTTTCATCCCGATTAAATCGGGATCAATTATGGACTCATTATTAATTCTCTAAATAGTCCGGATTCCTGACTGTCTTCTCAATCCATCCCATCTTTATTTTATCACAATCAGGTCTCTATATGGAATAGAGGGAATTGGGGCTCTCCTCAAAAACTGATGTAAAAAGTATTACGGCATCCCCAAAAATGCCCTGGCAAGGAAGGCGGCCATCTGGTCTCGGAGTACGTCATCCGAAGGACAATACATACCCGCTCCACATCCCTGGGTGATGTTGAGCTCAAGGAGTTTCTTAACATACTTACAAAAGATACTGCTATGGGGAACATCTTCAAACGGTGAGCCCGTATCACAATAGTCCAAAGGAGGATCTCCCTCCTTTGCCCTTACTAAGAAAGCCGCCATCTGCTCCCGGGTGACATTGTCTGTAGGACAATAGTTCCCACCTCCACATCCCTGTGTGATGTTGAGCTCAAGGAGTTTCTTAATGTACTTGCAAGACCAACTACCCGCAGGAACATCTGTAAACGGGTCAACACCCCCACAATAGTTTGTTGGAGGCTCTCCAAATACAGCCCTCACGATAAATGCCGCCATCTGCTCCCTCGTCACAGGATTGCCCGGGCAGTATTGCAGAGGATTCGCGGAACAGCCCTGGGTTATTTGAGCATTGTAGATTCCCATGATGTAATTATACGCCCAGTAGCCAACAGGAACATCATTGAAAGAACCCTGGGTCTTAAATACCCCGCCCCCAGCCCCTGCATATACAATGCTTGAGTTATTGGGATCAATGGCCATAGCATTGAAATTGATATTAAGATTGGTCAGTCCTGAATTAATTGCACTCCAGGTGATCCCCCCATCTACGCTCCTAAAAACTCCTCCACCATACGTTCCAGCGTAGATGGTGTTCGAGTCATAGGAATCGATAATTAGGGCATTGATATGCAGGTTTGTCAGCCCCGAATTGATTTCGCCCCAGGTAGTTCCCCCATCAATGCTTTTAAAGACCCCTCGCCAGGTCCCAACATAAAGGACGTTGGTATTATTGCGATCTATGGCAATGGCCATCGCTTCAATGCCTGGCAATCCTGGAACGATTGCACTCCAAGTCCATGTTCCGCCTCCATTGGTGCTTTTAAAAAACCCACCTTCAGTACCTGCATATATGATATTTGAGTTAATGGGATTAATGATAATCGTATGAACAAAGATGTTTGTCAGCCCTGAATTAATTGCGTACCAACTGGCTCCTCCATTTGTGCTCTTGTAAACTCCACCCGTTATAATACCCCCGCTATAAATGACGTTGGTGTTGTATGGATCAATAGCTAAGGCTCTAACTTGGAGAGGTGTTGGCAGTCCGGAATTGCTGGCACTCCAATTAGTTCCACCATTGGTGCTCTTGAAAACCCCGGCAACATTAGTCCCGGCATACAAGATATTCGAGTTGTTGTGATCGATCGCTAATGCCTTAATATATAGATATGTTATCCCGGAATTGATTGCACTCCAGGTGCTCCTTCCATTGGTGCTCTTGAATACTCCAGCGGACGTACCGGCATAGATGACGTTTGAGTTATTAGGATCGATAACTATGGCATATATACTGCCCCCCTCAGGACCTACACTTACCCAGCTCTCGGGATAGGTAATTGTCGCAACAACTGTTATCGAAACCGTGGCAATATTGGAGTCCCCTATTCCATCATTTGCCTTGAAGGTGAAGGAATCTTGACCGGTGTAGCCTGAAGTAGGAGTGTAGGTTAGGTTCGGAGGTGTTCCTGAAAGGGTTCCATGGGAAGGCTGTGTGACGATGTAATAGGTCAGATTATCCCCATCTGGATCAGTGGCTGTTAAAGCAATATTTATTTCTGTATTTTTGTTGGTCGTCACAGACTCATTGTTTG
>MGQQ01000026.1 GCA_001798855.1 Deltaproteobacteria bacterium RBG_16_49_23
AGCCTCAAACTGCCGACCTACCATTGAACATCTTCGACCCCAAAACGGCCTCCTACCCTAATCTGGACCTCTATACTGTCTGAATTGCAAAAACCCAAACCGGTATCAGTTGAAATTCTGACGGAAATCTTCTATGGTTGATGGGGGTTTGGAATCGGTCCTTGTCACGGCATCCCATGAAAAAGAGAGATTCAAAAATATGGCATCGTGTTGGAGATGTCCTGATTAATGGTCTCGCCACCTGCATGATCATCCCCCTTCGTCTTTTATCCTCCAATGCTTTGATCCCTATCTCAAGGTTCCTGGGAACCATTGTTTATTACCTGATAAAAAAGTACAGAGAGAGGGTGATTCAAAATCTCACCCTTGCCTTTGGAAAAGAAAAAGATTCTGAGGAGATTACCAAACTCGCCAGGGAAGTCTTTTCCAATTTTACACTAACCCCTTTGGAATCGGTTTATGCCTATCTCCATCCTTTTGAGCAATTTCTTCTTAAAATCGATATTGGGGGAGGTGAATATCTAAAATCCGCCCTCGCTCTGAAAAAGGGGGTCATAGCCCTGGGCGCCCATTTGGGGCCTTTCACATTAGTTGGGGCAAGGCTCTCTCTGGAGGGATACCGTTTCAATCTGATTTTCAATGAAGGGAATTACCCAAAACTCTGGAAGAGGATGGGGGATTATCAACGAAGGCTGGGGCAGAACCCATTTCCCCTAAAACCCATCATCTCATCCCTTAAAAAATCCTTGAATTGCCTCCGTCGGAATGAGATTCTCTATCTCATCGCGGATGAGCAACAGAGGCGTGGAGGCATCCCCACCCCCTTCTTCGGTCAGGTCGCCTTCACCCCGACGGGCCCGGCCATTCTCTCCCTGAAGACGGGCGCTCCGATTTTACCGATGTTCATCCTGAGAGAAAATGGAACCCCGAAGAAACTTGTCATCGGCCCTCCCGTTGCAATAGAGAGAACATCCAATCTTGAGAAGGATATTGAGACGCTGACAGCGAAATTTACAGGAGTCATTGAAGATACGGTAAGACAGTACCCCGGTCAGTGGTCATGGCTCAACCGCCGCTGGAAAATGCCCCCCTCACCCCCTCCCTCTCCCCGTTGAGACTGTGTCGTAGTTAGCCGTTCGCCCTTCGACACGCTCAGGGTGAACGGCTAACTATTTGATTTTTAATATGCCGTAGTCCGTTCGTGGTGAGCCCTTCCTTCGACTTCGCTCAGGACATTCGGAAAAAACCGTTCGCCCTGAGGCCCTCGAAGGGATGAACGGTTCACTCAGCCTCTGGCTCGGAGAGGACAGGCTCTGTCGAACCATGAACGGACTTACGACACAGTTCCGTTGGGGAGAGGGGAAGGATGAGGGGAAAACCGTCCTTGACATGAAGGGGCGGGAAGTATAATATTTTGACATTATGGAAAGTATCATTCAGAAGAGATTTAAGGAAAGCGCCGAGGTCAAAAACCGTTTTCTGAAGGAAAACCTCTCCAGGCTCCTCGACGTAGTTAAACTGATCTCCCGTTGCTTCGAGGCGGGCAATAAACTCTTCTTTTTCGGAAATGGAGGAAGCGCAGCCGACGCCCAGCATCTGGCCGCAGAATTCGTCAACCGCTATATCATGGATCGGCCGCCTCTTCCTGCGATCGCCCTCACCACGGATGCCTCTATCCTCACCAGCGTTTCGAATGACTTCTCCTTTAGCGAGGTCTTTTCCAAACAACTGAAAGCCCTGGGGAAAGAAGGGGATATTGCCGTCGGCATCAGCGCCAGCGGAACCTCGCCGAATATCATCAAGGCCTTCGAAGTGGCCAAAGAGATGGGGATAAAAACCATTGCCCTGACCGGAAACGACGGCGGCTCTCTGGTAAAGGTCGCCGACTTCTCCCTCATCGTCCCCTCCTCCAGCACACCCCGTATTCAGGAGGCTCACATCCTCATCGGACATATCCTCTGCGAGCTGGTGGAGCATTATCTCTTTCTCAATAATCCTGCCATCTACGGTGGGGATGGTTCCCGATAAATAAGGGTTTGAAAGGATGTTAATGAAAAATAGTATAAAATCTCTGGATCTTAGCCGCGTCACTTTCACCTCCCTGAAGCGCAAGAGGCACAAAGTCGGGAAAACCCTCTTCGCCAGACCCTGGAAGAACGGAGGGGCGATGACTGACTTCTTCAACTCCCTTCCCGGGATTCTCGCCGGAAAAGAGTTCAGAGAGGTGGTGGGACAAATTGCAAAAGCAGTCCGGCAAAAGAGGATGGTCCTCCTGGGGATGGGGGCTCATCCCATCAAGGTTGGGCTCAATCCCATCCTCATCGACTGGATGGAAAAAGGCGTGCTGAAAGGAATTGCGATGAATGGAGCCTGCCTGGTCCATGATGTGGAGATTGCCATGGCCGGTCACACCTCCGAGGAGGTCGATGAGGAGCTCTCCAGGGGAACCTTCGGAATGGTCAAAGAGACTCACGAGACCATTAATCACGCCATCCGGGAGGGAGTTCAGAAAGGATGGGGCATCGGCGAATCGATCGGTCGGAAAATCCTCGATGGAAAATTTCCTTATAAACAGTTCTCCCTGCTTGCCGCCGGTCAGAGGCTGGGAGTCCCTATCTCTGTCCATGTCGCCATTGGAACGGACATCAATCATATGGGGCCTTCCGCAGACGGCTCAGCCATCGGGAAAGGGAGTCTTCAGGACTTTCGCACTTTCGCCTCACTTGTCTCCCAACTGGAGAAGGGGGTTTTCATTAATCTTGGTTCGGCCGTCATCCTCCCCGAGGTCTTTCTAAAGGCTCTCGCCCTTGCGAGGAATCTGGGGCATCCCCTCGTCAACCTCACCACGGTGAATATGGACTTCATTCACCACTACCGGCCTTCTCTCAATGTGGTCAAAAGGCCGACACTCAAGGGAGGAAAAGGCTATACCCTGATCGGTCATCACGAATTGATGTTTCCGCTTCTGGCCGCCGCCGTGATAGAGAAAATAAAGGGTCCAAGGGGTCATTGGTAATCCCCCCTCGCCCCCCTTTAACTCCTCCCTACCTCCCCTTAATTTAAGGGGAGGCGAGGTGGGGTTAAACGGGGGTGAGGGGAAAGATTAGAAAGGAACTTCTCGATGCTCGAGTGTCATTTAAAACAGAACACATCCCGGTGCACTTGCACCTATGAACCCTGCGAGCGGAAGGGAAAGTGCTGTGAGTGTATTACCTATCACTGGAGAATGAAGCAGCTCCCGGGTTGTTTCTTCACTTCCGAAGGGGAACAGACCTACGACCGTTCGATCCGTAGATTTATCGCGGAAAATAAATAAGCGAATGACACGAAGTAACTCCCCCCATCCCCCTCTTAACCTAAGAGGGGGTATATTCCTCCCCTTAAGATAAGGGGAGGTGGGGTGGGGTGGGGTTATGAATTTTTTCGTTTAAGTAACCATGAAAATCAAATTTGAGCGATACCATCTCCAGTCCGACCTTCTTTCACCCCTCAATGGGTTTGAACCGGCCTCCGTCCCCACGGAAGTTCGGATCGATCCCCTGACGAAAAGAAAAAGCCGGATTATCACCTGGTCCCTTCCCTCAAAGGGCAAATTTGATTTTTCACAGATGATCGACGAGTCGAGGGGGTGTATCTTCTGCCCGGAGAATGTCCTCCTGAAAACGCCTAAATTTTTAAAAGAGATCATACCGGAAGGAAGGCTATCCGCCGGAGGGGCTGTCGGGTTTCCAAATCTCTTTCCCGCAGGGACTTATGGAAGTGTGGTCGTTCTCTGCGGAGAACACTTTCTCAATCTTCATCAATTTACACCTGACCTTTATCAAGAGGGATTTTCAGTAGCCGTTGAAATCATCCGGAGGACGATGGCCTACGATCCCGATGCCCGCTTCTGGCAAATCAGTCAAAATTTCCTCCTCCCGGGAGGTAGCAGTATCCTCCATCCCCATCTCCAGGTCATCGGAGACCCCATCCGCACGAATGAGATGGAATGGTTCCTCGGCGCCAGCTCCTCCTACACCCGGAAGAATAAAACCCTCTTCTGGAACGATCTTGTACGGACGGAAAAGGAACTTGGAGAAAGGTATATCGCCGCCTTCGGGAAAGTTCACTGGTTCGTATCCTTTGCTCCTATTGGAGCCAACGAAATCTGCGCGGTAGTAGAGGATCATGCATCGCTCACCACCCTCGGTCAAGAGGAGATCTCGTCCCTTGCAAGGGGAATCGTCTCTACCCTGAGATATTACTATGATCAAAATCTGAATAGCTTCAATTTCGCCATCTACTCCTTCTCCGGGGAAGACTCACACCAGCTTCTCCTCCGGATGATCTCCAGAACTCCCATCCAGCCCTATTACCTGAACGACTGGACTTCCTTCGAAGCCCTCCAATCCGAGCTCACATCCAACATCTACCCTGAGGTGCTCTGCCGTGAAATCCGCCCCTACTTCTCCTGAAAGGGTGGCCTCCATCGATATCGGAACGAATACCATCCTCCTGCTCATCGCGGAAGTGAGCCGGGGAAAGCTGAAAACTCTTTTTGATAGGGAGACGATTGTCCGGTTGGGTGAGGGGGTTCAGAATAGCGGGGTTCTCTCGGAAGGGGCGATGAAGAGAGGATTTCAGGCCCTGGAAGGGTATCTGAAAAAGTGTCATGAGATGGAGGTTCAAAAAATCTTCGCCGCCGGGACGAGTGCACTCAGAGAAGCGAGGAACTCGGATCAATTTCTAACGATGGCCAAAGAAAAACTGCATCTCTCCATTGAGGTCATCTCAGGAGAAGAGGAGGCGTCACTCTCCTTTCTGGCTGTGGCACGGGATCTTAAAGAGGCTGAAAAATCGATCCTGGTGGTGGATGTGGGAGGAGGAAGCACAGAGATTGTCCAGGGAAAGGGGGATGCCATTCTCCAGTGGGTGAGTCTTCCTCTCGGGATTGTCCGGTTTAACGAAAGGTTTCTTCTCTCAGATCCGGTAAACCCCGTTAGAAATTCCAGTCGTTGCGACTCGAAACCGAGCGGGGCATTAAACCTCGCCGGAATTAATCTGAAATGTAACCTCGCAGCAGCCTCCGGCCCAGGCTCCGCCCCAGAGGGGCTTCTGCCCTGGAGGGAGGGCCTCTGGCCCGGAGGGAGCATGCGGGGCATTATTTCTAACGGGGTAAAAGAGGAGGAATGGAAAGCCATGGCAGAGGAGATTCGGAAGCAACTTTCGAGTTTTCCATTTCCGAAAGAACCCTTATCAATGATCTCAATCGGAGGAACGGGAACAGCATTAGCCTCTGTGGAACTTGGGCTTGAGAAATTAATTCCTGAAAAGATCCATCGGTTTGTTCTGACAAGAGAGGCGCTCAGAAACCAGCTGTTTCTTTATCGCTCGAAGACTCTCGAAGAAAGAGAAAAAATAAAAGGTCTCCCATCCGCCCGGGCGGATGTCATACTGGCAGGCGGGACAATCCTCTATCTCATCATGGAAGGATCCGGCTGTTCATCCTTAATGGTCAGCACCCATGGCGTCAGATACGGCCTCCTTTACAGAAGGCTCACCCTTTAGCAACCAACTGCTTTAAAATGAGAGTGACCAGAACGATAAATCTGCCCTGACTACTATTTTTGGGGCCTATAGGAACATCCCCTTTGCAGAAGATCAGGTCCCCCTTCTTAAAGGGTTTCTCCTCATCTCCAACTACCAGAGCCCCCTCTCCTTCAACCCCGTAAAGGATGACTTCAAGCGCACCCGGATGGGGGTGCGAAGGCATGGTCTGCCCGGGCTCAAAACAGATCAACACCGCTGCGCCGGCGTCTCCGATGTGGATCTGTTTGGGCACAAAATTCTCTTTGGAAAACTCGGCCTTTTCAAAAAGATGGATTGGCTCCATAAGAAAACCTCCGTTTGAGGACCGCTTCGATCGAGGATCGCTATCGCCCCCTCTAACCTTTCTCAATCTATTTCATTCAATTCTTTGACGATCACTTCGGGATCGATGTTATGCATCATAGCCCCAAAAGAGATGGATTCCATATTCATCCCCGGGCAGGTAAAACAACCCTGACCAAAATATTTTTGGATCACCTTGATGGCTTCTGGATTGACCTTCAAAACCTCTCCAATCACCATATCCTTATTGAATTTCTTCTCAGCCATTTTTAAACCTCCTTTTTTTGGTTTGAGGATCGCTTCGCCCTGAATCTAATATGGTTTCAGGGCTTCGCTCGAGGAGCGTTTCACTTGAGGACCGCTACGCTTGAGGCAAATTAAATGTTTGGCCTCAAGGCCCGTAGGGCCGATCCTCTAACCACAAGGTCGTAACGACCGCTCCTCCAACCTTTATCCGCTGGTTTGCGGCGTCATACTCTTCCACAAATTGATGATAAAAAGAAAAATTGAAACACCCTGCCCGAGCCCGAAAAGGATGGCCAGCGTATGCCACACCCCCCCCAGGGAGGCCTCCAAAATCCAGGAAATGGAGAGGCCGATGAGACTGATATTGGCAAACCAGACCTGAGCGTTCCCGAGACGGTGACTGTAGACCGGCCTTCCCATAAATCGGGGTAGGATATGATATCCCACGCCGTAAATCATCATGGCCATAAACCCCAGAAGAAGAGTATGGACATGAACCCGTGTGATGGTAAATCGAATATCCGGCCACACCACCATACAAATTCCCATAATTGTACCCATTCCGAGGTAGATCAGACCCGCCTTAACAAACGCCTTCGCATATTTATCCATTCCAATTCCTCCAGATTATTATTTCAGCCTCTCCTTATACGGCTTCTACTCTCTTAACTTCAGGCACGGCTCTCTTGATTGTTGCCTCAACCCCCCGGGTTAAGGTCATCTGCGACATGGGTCAGCCGCTGCAAGCGCCCTTTAACCTTACCTTGACGACCCCGTCGATCACGTCCACCAGCTCCACATCTCCACCATCGGCCTGGAGTGCCGGCCTGATCAACCTCAAAGCCTCTTCCACTTTCTCCTTCATGGTTCCACCTCCGTCATTGTATCAATTTTGAAATAGTCCAGAATAGGTCAGGCATCTTGCCTGACTTATTCACCTTGATCCGAGGCAGGATGCCTCGGCTATTTTATCAGCCGCCATGAATCAGCATGGGCAGACATCGTGTGCAGACCCAGAGATCCTCTCCCCCCTTGCGACAGGGGAGTAAAACCCCCTGATGCTCTGTTTTCTGACACAAGAAACAGGCAATCTCTTTCTTCCCACCTTTATCAGCCATATCTCTCTCCTTTCAATTTTAATTTAACCCACGACTCAAAATATTGCCTTGACTTAGATCAATTCTTAAATTTTTTTTATATTCTCCCCACCACCAATTTCCCTATTTCCACCATCCCCCTCCTGCCCTCCCCCTTGAAGGGGGAGGGATCTCGCGAAGCACGTGACCATTGCCCTCCCCTTCAGCCTGCCTGCGCGAAGCCGCTTCGGCGAAGGCAGGGGGGAGGGTCGGCCTGCCTGCCGAAGCCTCGGCGCAGGCAGGGGTGGGGGTGGGAGGGAATTACGCGAAATAATGATACAGCAGATCCACCCGACCATGTTTGATCATGTACATTCCGGAAAACTTCATAATCTCCCGGATTTTCTCCTTATAATCTCCCTTGTAGCACTGGGTCTGGCATTTCTTGCACATGGGTTTTGGGTCGTGAGGACACTTCAGCCTCATGGTAAGACCGTAGGTGAGGAGCTTTGTGCAATCGGGGCAGAGAAAGATCTCCCTCTTCTCAATTTCCTTGATATCATATAATCGGAATGAGAACGGGTTCCTTTCGCCGTTGTGATTCTTCCTGCAAAAAATTTCGACAAATTTCATCAAGGTCCCGATGTCCACCTTCTCTTTTTTTGAGATCTTCTCCTTCTTCGCCATATCTTTATCCTCAATGTTCTACGTATTCTTGTATCATTTAAGCGGTCCAAAATAAACTTTTAAAAATCCCTCCCCTGCCTTCGCCGAAGCGCCTGCCCTCCGCAAGGCTTCTGGAGGCGGGGCTTCGCGCAGGCAGGCCACCTCCCTTTGCCCTCCGGGTCGAGACCGCTTTGGGTCGGAGACCAAAGGGAGGTGGAAGATTTCCCCCTTTTGACAAAGGGGGATTAAGGGGGATTAGACAATTTTTTTCAAAGGGCTAAAATGTTCATTTATTTTTAATATTACACTGCCTCAGGAACTCTTCCTTGACCTAAGTCAAGGGAATGAGTTAAGAAAAAACTCCAATGGACTTCTTCTTTGAACCAAACGGAATAGCAGTGGTAGGCGCTTCTCCTGAACCCTATAGCGGGGGCAGAAATTTGCTTACCAATCTCACTCTTGGCTATAAGGGCCCTATCTATCCTGTGAATCCCAAATATGATGAGATTCTTGGATTGAAATGTTACCCCCGGGTGTCGGAGATCAACGGTTCCGTCGACCTCTCCATCATCTTTGTCCCGGCCAAGATGGTTCCCCATGTCATGGAAGACTGTGCGATGAAAGGGGTCCGAGGGGTCATTATTGAATCGGGGGGCTTTGCGGAAGTGGGTCAGGAAGGAAAAGCGCTCCAGGACCAATGCCTGGCCATTGCCAGAAAGGGAGGGATCCGGATATGGGGGCCCAACTGTATGGGCCTGATTGACACGGCAAAACCCTATGTCTTCTCTTTTGTCATTCCGAAAGACATGAAGGAAGCAATCCGCCCGGGTCATATCTCACTCATGGTTCAAAGCGGGCTTCTTTCCGGGGGATTCATAATCACCCTCATGGGCAACAAGACCCTCGGCCTGGCAAAGGTCTGTTCCATCGGCAACAAATGCGATGTGAGTGAGAATGAAATTCTGGAGTATCTCTTGAACGATCCCTCTACCAAAGTCGTCTGCCTCTACCTCGAATCCTTTATCAACGGACGCCGCTTCTTCGAACTTGCGGCTTCATCAGATAAACCCATCGTGGCGCTCAAGGGCGGAAAGACACCCTCCGGAGCGAAGGCTTCGTTCAGTCATACGGCCTCCCTGGCCGGCAACTACGAATTGATCAGGGGAATTCTCAGGCAGGCTCGTGTCATTGAGGCTGAGGATTTTTTTGAGATGATGGACATCGCAAGAACACTTGAAAAGAATTTTCATCTCCAACGATCTACCCATGGAAAGCCAAGGATCGCCATCCTGAGCTACAGTGGCGCCTCGGGAATTGTCACCACAGACCATATGGAAAAATATGGCCTGACCCTGGCCCATCTATCGCCTCAAACCCGGAAGCGACTGGAAGAGCTCTCCCCGGACTGGATGCCTGTAAATAACCCTGTGGATTACTGGCCTGCAATAGAAAAGAATGGGCCAGCCTCGGCTTACAAACACGCGCTTTCAGCCCTCCATGGTGATCCCGAAGTCGATGGGATCATTGTTCACCTCTATGCCGGGCATGGAATATGGTTTCTGAAGGCAGAGGAGATTCTGGCAGGTGTTAAAGGGCTGAGGAAACCCATCCTCTTCTGGTTAATGGGGCCGGAAAGTATCCGGGAGGCCACCCGGTTGCCCCTTGAAGAAGAAGGATGGCCAACTTTTCATGAAATCCACCGCACCGTCCGTGTCATGGCAAGCCTCTTCGAAAGGCTGAGATAATAACAGTCTCAGAATTGAATTGACATAAACGTTGGAAAATCTCCCCTCACCCCTCTTTGCCAAAGAGGGGTAATCCCTCCCTTAGGAAAAGGGAGGATAGGAGGGATTTTACAAATCGATGTCTTTACTATTTTATGACTGTTCATTATATCTTCAACCCCGCGGCGAGCTCTTCCAGGAGCTCACGGTCGAGGATGAGAACCTTATTCTTCTTTACTTCGATGATTCTCTTTGCTTTCATCTTTGCCAGGGTCCTGGAGAGGGTTTCACTGATCGTTCCCAGTTTTAAAGCCAGCTGAGTCTTGCTCAGATCGAGCTCAACCTCTTTCGGGTTCTTCCCTTCTTTTGACAACTTCACCGAGAGATCAAGCAGATATTTTGCAATCCGGGAGGAGACCTCTTTAAGTGAAAGTTCTTCAATCAGGGAGGCAAACCGCCTCAGATAATGAGAGAGGGAAACAATCATATTGATGCTGAGCTGAGGATGCTTCTCGATCAACTGAATAAAACCCCTTTTGGGAATGAAAAGAAGGTGACTGTCCATTAATGGTTCCGCAAAGGCAGGATAATTCCCTTCGACAAAGAGGGCGGCCTCAGCAAAGGCATCCGGCGCTGAGACCACATGGAGGATCTGCTCCTTACCTTCCGGTGAAATCTTAAAAAGTTTCACCTTTCCGGAAAGGATGACATAGAACCCCTTCGCCTCTTCACCTTCGGCGAAGAGAACCTCCTTTTTTCCGACCTGCCTGAGGCTGGCAATAGCCCTCACCTTTTTCAAGTCTTCATCCTTTAACCCTGCGAAAAGCGGGCATCTCTTTAAGAGATCGATCGACATACGAACCTCATGGAATGTTGGAATAATGGAATGATGGAATGATGGGTTAAATGCCAATATTCCGATATTCCAACATTCCATTATTCCAGAATTCAATTGGAATTTATAGGTTTTTTGCTCTTTTTGCAAGTAAAAAAAGAGAGTCCCCCGCCTGAAATATGAAATTGTTAATAATAACAAATAATTATACAGATAATGTAGAAATCCCCTCACGGTTTAAAAACTAACCCACCGGGTTCAGAATGTTGAATTGATAAAGGAATTGTGTTAGTCTGAATCGAATTTAATCACAGGAGGATCGTTTGAATTCCCTCTATAAAAACCTTCTTTTCTGGTCAATTATTATTATCATCATGATTCTCCTCTTTAACCTCTTCAACAAACCGCGCCAGACGTTAGTGGATAGGAGTTATTCCGATTTCATCAACGCCGTTGAAAGTAATCGGGTCCTCGAGGTTGAGACAAAAGGCAGGAGCATCCTCTGGAAGGATGCGGAGGGGAAACGGTTTAAGACCTATGCTCCCGAAGACCCCGAGATGATAAAAATCATCCGGGAAAAGAAGATTGCCATCCACGCCAAGAAAGAAGATGAGTCGCCTCTCTGGCAGAACATCCTCATCTCCTGGTTCCCGATGATTATTCTCATCGGGGTATGGATCTTCTTCATGAGGCAGGTCCAGATCGGCGGCGGAAAAGCCCTCTCCTTCGGAAAAAGCAAGGCAAAGATCCTGACCAAAGAGCAACATAAGGTCACCTTTGATAATGTGGCCGGAATTGAAGAGGCCAAGGGTGAACTTGAGGAGATCATCGACTTCCTGAGAGATCCCAAGAAATTCACCAAACTGGGAGGGAGAATCCCCAAAGGCGTTCTTCTCATCGGCGCTCCCGGAACAGGAAAAACCCTCCTGGCAAGAGCCATTGCCGGCGAGGCCGATGTCCCCTTCTTCACCATCAGCGGCTCCGATTTTGTTGAGATGTTCGTTGGAGTGGGCGCCTCCCGTGTCCGTGATCTCTTCCTTCAGGGAAAAAGAAATGCCCCCTGCATCATCTTCATCGATGAGATTGATGCCGTCGGAAGACACCGGGGAGCAGGACTGGGCGGAGGTCATGATGAACGGGAGCAGACCCTGAACCAGTTGCTGGTGGAGATGGATGGTTTTGAATCGAACGAAGGGGTCATCCTGATTGCCGCCACCAACCGGCCCGATGTCCTCGACCCCGCGCTCCTCAGGCCCGGCCGATTCGATCGCCAGGTCGTCGTCCCTGTCCCTGATGTGAAAGGAAGAGAAGAAATCTTAAAGGTCCACACGAAACGGGCGCCTTTAGCCGATGATGTTGAGCTCTCTCTCCTGGCCAGAGGAACTCCCGGATTCACAGGGGCGGATCTTGAGAACCTTGTCAACGAAGGCGCCCTTCTGGCGGCGCGCCTGGGGAAAGAGAAGGTCGACATGTCCGACCTTGAACAGGCCAAGGACAAGGTCCTGATGGGTGTGGAACGAAAATCGATGATCATTCCTCTTGAAGAGCGAAGAATCACCGCTTACCATGAGGCAGGCCATTCTCTGGTGGCCAGGATGATTCCCGGAACAGACCCCATTCATAAAGTAACCATCATTCCCAGGGGCCGGGCCCTTGGAATCACCCAGCAGCTCCCCATCGATGAGAAACATACCTATCCGAAGGATTACCTCCTCAACAACATTGCTGTCATGATGGGAGGAAGGGTGGCCGAAGAACTGGTTTTAAACAGTCAGACAACCGGCGCCGGAAATGACATCGAGCGATCTACGGAACTCGCCAGAAAGATGGTCTGTGAATGGGGAATGAGCGAGAGAATCGGGCCTCTGGCCTTCGGCCAGAAAGAGGAACAGATCTTTCTCGGAAGGGAAATTACCCAACACCGTGATTATAGCGAAGAGACGGCCCGACTGATCGATGCCGAGATCAGGGCAACCGTCACTCAGAGTTACGAAAAAGCAAAAGAGATCATCCAGGGGAATCTGGATGCGCTTCATCGATTGGCCGGCGCCCTCCTCGACAAAGAGGTTCTCGATGGAAACCAGATCGACCGGATCATAAAGGGTGAGGCAGTCTGATTCTCATCCGCTCACTCTTCTTTTATAGAAATGAATTTGATTCGATGCCTTCACATCAACGGTTTTAAGGAAGCCGTCCATCAAATAGAAAAAGTGGGAGTGGACCCGACCGGCATTGAACTGATGAAAGGGAAAACCCTCCATTTCAACCTCAAAGTGGAAGGCATCGATCCTCGGACCGCAAACATCCTCAAACAGGAGATGCTCTCTCTGGGCGGAGATGCCGCACTGGATGGCAGGGGACTCGATTGCAGCGCCCTATCGACGGATGGACTTCTGATGGGAAGCCAGAGACAATTCGAGAAATTGATTCAGAAACTCGAATCCTATCCCCATCTTCAAAAAATCGGCCAGGCCTTAGGAGAGACGCTCCAGAATATTCTTAAAACCCAATTTATCTTGCGCTGCCGCCGACGGACATTCAGGCTTGGGGAGAGAACGTTTTTAATGGGAGTCCTCAATATCACCCCGGACTCCTTTTCGGATGGCGGGCTCTTTTTCGATAAAGAGAAAGCCATTGCTCATGGCCTGAAGATGGCTGAAGAGGGAGCGGATATCATCGATATCGGAGGAGAATCGACAAGACCCGGCTCAAAACCGCTCGGGCTGGAGGAGGAACTCCGCCGGGTCCTCCCTGTGATTGAAACTCTTTCAAGAGAGACGGAGGTTCCCATCTCCATCGATACCTATAAATCGGAAGTTGCCCGGAGGGCCATAGACGCAGGAGCCGAGATAATAAACGACATCAGCGGATTACACTTGGACCCGGAACTTGCCCGGGTGGCGGCCAAAGAGCAGACCCCCATTGTCCTGATGCATATACGTGGAACTCCTGAGACAATGCAGAAGGATATCCGGTATGACTCCCTCTTTTCCGAAATCATCGAATATCTCAAAGAGGGTATCCGGCGAGCAGAGTCTGCGGGAGTGGACTCCGCGCAGATCGTCATTGACCCTGGGATTGGTTTTGGGAAAACCCTTGGGGATAACCTGCTGATTATCAAGCGCCTCTCAGAATTCAGGATACTTGGGAAACCCATCCTCCTTGGAACTTCCCGGAAAAGCTTTATCGGGAAGATTCTTGATACGAATGCAGATCAACGGCTTGAAGGAACCCTCTCAAGCATTGCCATTGGCGTTTTAAACGGCGCCCATATCATAAGATCACATGACGTCCTTCAGGCAAAGAGAGCGATTGCGGTTGCCGATGCGATCAGGATGGCAGAGGGATGATACAGGGGATCAAGTGAATTCATTTCAAATTTCAAATTGAATCCCGCGTTTCGCGGGACAATCTGAAATTAGCGGGTAGAACCAAATGACACGGAAACTATTCGGAACGGATGGAATCAGGGGAGTCGCCAATGTCGATCCTATGACCGGGGAGCTGGCCATGCAGCTTGGCAGGGCCATCGCACACCTTTTTAAAGAAGTAAAGGGTCCGCACCGGATCGTTGTTGGCAAAGATACCCGCCTCTCCGGGTATATGCTGGAGACCGCCCTTGCTTCCGGCATCTGCTCCATGGGAGCGGATGTCTGGCTGGTCGGTCCCCTTCCCACCCCGGGCATTGCCTTCATCACGACCAGCATGAGGGCCAATGCCGGCGTGGTCATTTCAGCCTCTCACAATCCTTACTACGACAATGGAATAAAGATTTTTTCCCGGGACGGTTTCAAGCTTCCCGATGAGATGGAGCAACGGATCGAGGAGTTGATTCTCTCGAATCATCTCGATTCCCTTCGCCCTACGGCCAACGCCATCGGAAAGGCCCACCGCATCGATGATGTCATCGGAAGGTATGTCGTCTTTCTTAAAAATACTTTCCCCAATGATCTGACTCTCGACGGACTTCGCATCGCCCTCGATTGCGCCAACGGAGCCGCCTATCGTGTCGCTCCCACCGTTTTCGAGGAACTGGGGGCGGAGGTGGTGCCGGTCGGAATTGAACCCGACGGGGAGAACATCAATGCCCGGTGTGGCTCTCTCCATCCGGAAGTGGTGACTCAACTCGTCCTCGATGAAAAAACCGATATCGGAATAGCTCTCGATGGGGATGGGGACCGGATTATCTTCGTGGACCGATACGGAAAACAGGTCGATGGAGATCATATCCTCGCCATCTGCGGCCTCCAGATGCTCTCGGAGGATCGATTGAAAAAAGGGACGGTCGTCACGACGGTGATGAGCAACATGGGACTGGACCGGGCCATCCGGAATGCAGGAGGCAAGGTGGTCAGAACCCAGGTAGGGGACCGCTATGTCGTTGAAGAGATGGTCCGGGGAAACTATAACCTCGGTGGGGAGCAGTCGGGCCATACCGTCTTCCTCGATTATAACACCACCTGTGACGGCATCCTCACCGCCCTTCAACTTCTGGCAATCATGAAGAGAAGGGAAAGGGCCCTGGACGACCTGGCCAGGGTGATGGAGCCCCTTCCTCAAGTCCTCTATAATGTGGAGGTCCGGGAGAAGAAAGACCTCATGGAGATTCCCGAGATCGAGCGAAGGATCAGGGGGATTGAGAAATCCCTCGAAAATTCCGGAAGGCTCCTGATCCGCTATTCAGGGACAGAACCCCTCCTCCGGATTATGGTCGAAGGCGAGGATGAAAAAAAACTTCATGAGGTCGCCAAGGAACTGGTGGAGTTGGTAAAGAAACATCTTGCCCCCCCTCCTCCCCTCCCCCCGCAGGTGGGGGGGGAATAAGGTGGGGGGAATAGGAGGAACCATGCCGAGGCTTGGAGTCAATATCGACCATGTGGCTACGGTGAGACAGGCAAGAGGAGTGGCTTATCCGGATCCTGTCACGGCCGCCTCCATTGTGGAGCTGGCCGGGGCGGATGGCATTGTCTGCCACCTGAGGGAAGACCGGCGCCACATTCAGGACCGGGACCTTCGTATTCTGAGGGAGATTATCCAGACACAACTCAACCTGGAGATGGCCGCCACAGAAGAAATGATCGGCATTGCCCTCATGATAAAGCCTGAAATCGTTACCCTGGTCCCTGAGAAAAGGGAGGAACTGACAACCGAGGGAGGACTCGATGTCGTCAAAAACTTCCGTGCTCTGAAAAAGGCAATTCAGCGGCTCTGGAAGGGAAATATCCCTGTCAGCCTCTTTGTTGATTCTGACAAGAACCAGATCAAGGCCTCCGAGGAAGTCGGAGCCGAGGCCGTCGAGATTCATACCGGTCACTATTGCGATGCTAAAACTTCCGCTCAAGCCGATGATGAATTAAAAAGGATTCTCGACGCTGTCGGAGAGGCTTCCCGCAGGAATCTCCGGATTGCCGCAGGCCACGGTCTCAATTATGTCAATGTGGGGCGGATTGCGGAGGTCCAGGAGATTGAAGAGTTAAATATCGGTCACAGCATCATCGCCCGCGCCGTCCTGGTGGGACTGGACCGGGCCGTCCGGGAGATGATTGCGCTCATTAAAAAATAGATTGCGGAGTGAAATACAATGATTAACCGCCTCAGAATTAAATTGACATAATCATTGGAAAATCTCCCCTCACCCCTCTTTGCCAAAGAGGGGTAATCCCTCCCTTAGGAAAAGGGAGGTTAGGAGGGATTTTACAAATTAATGTCTTTACTTTCTGTTAATAATTCCGCAATCCGAAATCCGAAATTGGAAGATGATCATCGGCATCGGCATCGACATCGTCAATATCGAACGCATCGAAAAATTGATGGGACGCTGGGGAGACCACTTCCTGGGCCGGGTATATACGGAGCGAGAAATCTCCCGGTGCCGGCGACAATCCCGTCCTCCAGAATGTTTCGCCATCCGGTTCGCAGCGAAGGAGGCGTTTCTTAAGGCTATTGGCTCAGGGCTTCGAAATGGAATCCAATGGACGGATATCGAGGTGGAGAACGATCCCGCGGGAAAACCCCTTCTCTCTCTCCATCGAAGGGCAAAGGAGATTCTTCAAACCCGCCGGATCGAGAGGACCTTTCTCACCCTTTCCCACGACCGACCATTCGCCGTGGCTCATGTCCTATTAGAGGGGAAAGACGATGAAAGTTGCAACCGCTGAACAGATGCAGGAACTGGATCGCAAGGCAATCGAAACCTACCGGATCCCGGGAATCATCCTCATGGAGAATGCAGGAAGGGGAGCCACGGAGGCCCTCCTGACTTCCTTCCCGGACCTCGACAAAAAGAGGGTGGCAATCATCGCCGGAAAAGGAAACAATGGAGGAGATGGTTTTGTGATTGCCCGGCACCTGATGAATCGGGGAATATCAGTCAAGGTCTTTCTCCTCACCGATCCCAAGTCGCTCAGGGGAGATGCGGAGACAAACCACTACATCCTCCATCGCATGAAAGGAGAGATCATCCCGGTTCCTTCTTCAAAGGATTATCAGAAAGTGAAGCGGGATGTGGAGAAGGCAGACCTCCTGATCGATGCCATTTTTGGAACAGGCCTTGATGCTGAGGTGAGAGGCTATTACAGGGAGGTCATCGATCATCTCAATACGATTCATCGGCCCATCGTCGCCATCGATATCCCCTCCGGGTTGAATGCCAACACGGGCAGGCCGCTTGGTGCGGCGATTCGGGCCACCCTCACCGTCACGTTCGGGCTTCCCAAAATAGGCCTTCTCATCTCACCGGGAACGGATTATGTCGGAACCCTGAGAGTCATCGATATCGGCATCCCTAAAAATCTTGTCGAAGAGGAGAAGATTCAGGCTCATCTCCTGGAGGAAGAAGAGATCCGGCGACTTCTCTCCACGCCCAGACGTCCGGATACCCACAAGGGTGATTATGGCCATCTGCTTGTCATCGCCGGCTCGGTGGGTAAGACTGGAGCAGCCGCCATGGTCTGTGAGGCCGCCCTGAGAATGGGGGCAGGACTGGTCACCCTCGCCATCCCGAAGAGTCTGAATGCAATTATGGAAATGAAATTGACCGAGGTCATGACCGAACCCCTCCCGGAAACCCCGAAACAGACTCTCAGCCTGAGGGCCTTCGCCTCCATCCTCCGTCTTTGTGAAAACAAGAAAGCTGTTGTGATCGGGCCCGGCCTCGGAATCTTTAAGGAGACTCAGTCGCTCATCCTTAAGCTGATCAAAGCGATCGATCTCCCCATCATCATCGATGCCGATGGACTGAATGCGCTGGCCACCCAGCCTAAATTCCTTCCCATTCCCAATCGGTCTCTTGTCCTTACCCCCCACCCCGGGGAGATGGCCAGACTGATCCATTCGACGGTTAAAGAGGTGCAGGAGGACCGCATCGGAATCTGCAAAAGTTTTTCTCAATCCAGCCATACCTACCTCGTCCTCAAAGGGTATCGCACTCTCATCGTTGCCCCTAAGGGAGAGGTTTACATCAATCCGACAGGCAATTCAGGGTTGGCAACCGGAGGAACAGGTGATGTCCTCACCGGGATGATCGGCGGTCTGGTCTGCCAGGGGTTCGACATTCTCCCCTCCCTTCAGGCTTCCGTCTATCTTCACGGGTTGGCAGGAGATGAGGTTGCCCGGGAACTGGGTGAAAAATCGCTATTGGCCACAGACATCATCAGGAAGATTCCCTCCCTTCTCCAGCGAGGGGTTTGATTTTCACCTCGTCTTCATTTAAGATTGATTGAATTAAATGGATTTTGTCAGAACAAACACTTTTTCCCTCACCCCATTACTCTCCCTGAAGGGGGGGAGGCAAGGATGAGGGAGAATCGAGCCTAATCATGGACATGAGGGCTGAGATCAGAAAACTGGCCCGTATCGAAGAGGGGCCTCATCCTTTTTTCTCTCTCTATCTCAACACCCGGTGGGATTCCGAACAGCAGAGGGAACGCATTCGCCTCTTTACGAAGAATCAATTGAAAAAGGGGTTCGACCAGATCAAAGGGAGAGAGGACTGGCAAAAGATCTACCCTGAGGATCAGAAACAGATCGAAAGATTCGTGGAAGGGCTGGTCCGCCATAGCTTCGATGAAGAGGTTGATGGAATGGCCATCTTCTCCTGCAAAGCCACCAACACATTTCTGACCTACCCTTCGATCATGCCCTTCGAAAACGAGTTCTTCCTCTCCAGCCTCCCGGTCCTCCGGCCGCTCGTCCGGCTCTCCTCCCAGTATCAGGACACGCTTGCCGTTATGGTGGAAACCGATTCAGCCAAATTATTTGAGATTTCTCTCGAGGGACTGACGGCGGAATCCTCCATCGAGAGTTATGTCCCGGGCCGTCATGATCAGGGAGGCTGGGCTCAGATGAGATACCAGCGCCACATCCGGGATCATATGAATAAACACCATAAGGAAGTTTCCGAGCAACTGACCGAGTTGTTCGATACGGGAAAGTGGAAAAGGGTGGTCCTCATCGGTCAGGATCGGACCCTTGCCAATTTTAAGAACTTCCTTCCCGAACGGGTCAAACAGCAGATTACCGATACCTTCTCCATGGACTTTTCCGAGGAGCGCTCCAGGGTGTTAAGAAGAATTTTTGAGCGTCTCTTCCAGAGAGAGAAGGAAGAGGTGTCCCGGAAAATCGAAGAGCTGAAGGAGAGGACGCCTCAAGGAGGACGGGCCACCTTTGGCCTGAATGGGACACTGGAGGCCATGAACAAAGGTCAGATTCAAACCCTTTATCTCCTCACCTCGTTCATCCTTCCCGGGAGAATATGCTCTCGATGCGGCTCTCTCGTCCTCATCCATCCACCGGCTCATCCTTCAGCCTCCTGTCCCTTCTGCAAAGGAAACACCAGGGACATTAACCTGGGAGAGGAAATGATGGGATCGGTTCTTCGTCAGGACGGAGAGGTCAAATGGGTCGAAGAGAATCTCACTCTGAAGGAGAACGATGGCGTGGGAGCTTCTTTGAGATTTCGTTAATCCCGTTCGCCGTCGATCAAAGGAGCATAGGATGTTAGTAGAAATGAAGGTGAAGTTTTTGACATTCGATTCCACCTCGAATGGGTTTGTCGTCCTCCTGATGGACCTGTCCAATAAAACAGGGCTTCCCATCTGGATTGGACCGTTCGAGGCAAATGCCATCGCCATGAAATTGAAGAAGATCGATTCCCATCGCCCCATGACTCACGATCTGATCCATAGCGTCCTGAAAACCCTTGAATCTCAGGTCATGAAAATCGTGGTCAGCGACCTGAAGGAATCCACCTATTATGCCCTGATTCACCTCCATCGAAGGGGGGAAGAGGTCATCATCGACTCCCGCCCCAGCGATGCCATCGCCATTGCCCTCGCTGTGGATGCGCCGATCTTTGTCTCCGAGGAGGTGATCGAAAAGGCGAGGACCATTGATTTTGAAAAAGAGGGCGATCAGTTGAAGGAATGGCTTGAAAACCTCAACCCGGATGACTTTAAGTATAGAGCTTAATCGATTACAAATTGCAGATTGCAGATTGCAAATTTAAAATTTCTTCAATCTGAAATCTAAAATTTGAAATCTGAAATTGAACAGATGGTCATTCAGACCAAGAGCCCCTCAGAGACCATTCGTTTTGGTAAACAGATTGGACGCCTCCTTCAACGCGGGGATGTTGTGGCATTGATGGGTGAACTGGGAGCAGGAAAGACTCAGTTCATTAAGGGGCTGGCCCAGGGAGCCGGGGTAGGCAGATCCGCTTATGTCTCCAGTCCCTCTTTCACATTGATCAACGAATATAAAGGGAAAATACCTTTTTATCATATCGACCTCTACCGGCTGGAGGAGGAGAAAGAGGCCGTAGCATTGGGCTTGGAAGAGTATTTTCATGGAGATGGAATCACAGCCGTCGAGTGGGCTGACAGAATTCCATCTCTGCTCCCGGACGAGCTTCTTAGGATTCATATCCATTATACCGGCAAACAGAACCGATCTTTAGAAATCGTAGCCAAGGGAAAAAGGTACGAAGAACTGATGAAAAAATTCGGAATGCGGAATTCGGAATGCGGAATTCTCTAATTATATTTTTTATTCCACAATCCGCAATCTACAATCCGCATTTGGTAGGAGAGGTTGAGAATGGCATTGGTGGTTCAAAAGTACGGCGGCACATCGGTGGGCGATATTGATCGAATCAGGAATGTGGCCAGAAGAATCATCCAAACCAGGGGGGAGAACCATCAGGTGGTTGTCGTCGTTTCAGCCATGTCCGGCGAAACAGACAGATTGATCCGGCTGGCCCAGCAGGTCGCCCCGGATCCCGATGAAAGAGAGGTGGATGTTCTTATCTCCACAGGGGAGCAGGTCACCGTTGCCCTGCTTGCGATGACCCTCAAGTCGATGGGCTGTGATGCCAAATCCTATCTCGGATTCCAGATTAAGATCGCTACGGACAGCGCTTTTGGCAAAGCACGCATCACCGGGATCGAGTCGGAGAAGATGCTTGAAGACCTAAGAAACGGAAAGGTGGTGGTTGTCGCCGGTTTCCAGGGCGTGGATGAATCCGAGAATATCACAACGCTGGGCCGGGGAGGCTCGGATACGACCGCTGTGGCCGTGGCCGCCGCCATCAGGGCTGATGTCTGCGAGATTTATACGGATGTGGACGGGGTTTATACGACCGACCCCAATATCTGCCCCAAAGCCCGGAAGCTCTCAAGAATCTCCTATGATGAGATGCTCGAAATGGCCAGCCTGGGAGCTAAAGTGCTTCAGATTCGCTCGGTGGAGTTTGCCAAGAAGTACGATGTTCCTATTCATGTGAGATCGTCATTCAATGATCATTCCGGAACCATTGTCTGCAAGGAGGAGAGAGAGATGGAAAGGGTTGTTGTTTCAGGCGTAACTTATAACAAGGACGAGGCAAAGATTGAGATCATGCGTGTTCCGGATGTCCCCGGGGTGGCCGCCAAATTATTCAAGCCCATTGCCGATGCCAATATCGTGGTCGATATGATCATCCAGACCACCAGCACGGAAAAAGGCTGCGCCGATCTGGCGTTCACCGTTCCCAAGACCGATTTCACCAAGGCCCTGCAGATCGTGAGGGAGGGCGTCAAACAGATGGGCGGGAAAGAAGTCCTCTTCGATGAAAACATCGCCAAGGTGTCGATCATTGGCGTTGGGATGAGGAGTCATTCCAGTGTGGCCGCACAGATGTTTTCCGCCCTGGCCAGGGAGGGCATCAACATCCAGATGATCTCCACGTCGGAGATCAAAATCTCCTGTGTCATCGACTCCAAATATACGGAACTGGCGGTGCGAGCCCTCCACGATGCCTTTGAACTGGATAAACCCATGGTCACCGAAGAGAAATAGTCAATGGTCAATGGTCAATGACCGATAATCAATGACCATTGCAAATTGATCATTGAAAATTGACAATTGATAATTTTCCAATGCGGGAGTTAAGTTTGAATTCCTCACAATCTATCAAGATCTACGATACCACCCTCCGGGATGGTTCTCAGGCGGAAGATATTGCCTTCTCGGTTGAGGATAAGGTCCGGATTGCCCAAAAACTGGATGGGCTGGGCATCCACTATATCGAAGGAGGTTGGCCCGGTTCCAACCCGAAGGACCTCCAGTTTTTTCAAGAGATCAAATCTGTTCCCCTCTCCCGGTCGAAAATGGTTGCTTTCGGAAGCACCTGCCGCGCAGGAACGCTGCCCCAGAACGATCCGAATTTTCAAACCCTGATCGCCGCTGAAACGGAGATCGTCACGATCTTTGGAAAGTCCTGGGACATGCACGCCCTGGAGGCGTTAAACATCAGCCTCGAGCAGAATCTGGAGATCATCTACCAGTCGGTCCGCTTTCTCAAGGGAAAAGTCCCCGAAGTCATTTTCGATGCGGAGCACTTCTTTGATGGGTTCAAGAATAACCCCTCTTATGCCCTTTCCATATTGAGAGCGGCCCAGGAGGCGAAGGCCGATTGGATCGTGCTCTGTGACACGAACGGGGGCGCCCTGCCTTATGACCTCCAGATGGCCATTCAAGAAGTAAAGAAAAAAATTACCGTGCCCCTCGGCATCCACGTTCATAACGATACCGAGATGGCAGTGGCCAACTCCCTCCTCGCCGTGCGGGAGGGGATCACACAGGTTCATGGAACCATCAACGGATACGGCGAAAGATGCGGCAATGCCAATCTCTGCTCCATCATTCCGAACCTTAAATTGAAGATGGGGCTGGACTGTGTGACCGATGATCAGCTCACGAAGATCACCGAGGTCTCCCGCTTCGTCTCGGAACTGGCGAATCTGCCTCATCCGAAATATCTGCCCTATGTCGGCGACAGCGCCTTTGCCCATAAAGGGGGCGTCCATGTGAGCGCCATCCGGAAGAGCCCCCTCACCTATGAACATATCCAGCCTGAACGGGTGGGAAATCGCCGGAGGGTCCTCATCTCCGATCTTTCAGGGGGATCGAACATTCTCTACAAAGCGGCCGAGTTCGGCATCGACCTGGAAAGCAACGATCCCACCGTCCGGAGAATCCTGGAGGACTTAAAGCAACTCGAACATGAGGGATTTCAATTTGAAGGAGCGGAGGGTTCCTTTGAGATCCTGGTCAAGAAGGCCCTTGGAAAGCACAAGAAGTTCTTTGAGCTCATGGGATTTCGTGTGATCGTCGAGAAGAAAGAAGAGGAAGGGTTTCCCCTTTCGGAAGCGACCATCATGGTTCGCGTAGGCGATCAGGTCGAGCATACGGCGGCTGTAGGAAATGGCCCTGTCAACGCCCTCGATAACGCTATACGGAAAGCCCTTGAAAAGTTCTATCCCGAATTGAAAGAGGTCAAGCTCCTGGACTACAAGGTAAGAATTCTATCCACCCGGGATGGGACCGGAGCGCAGACCCGGGTCCTCATCGAATCAGGAGACCGGGAATCGAAGTGGGGAACGGTGGGGGTTTCCGAAAACATCATTCAGGCAAGCTGGCAGGCCCTTGTGGATTCGATCGACTACAAGCTCCTGAAAGAAGAAGACGGTTAAGCCACTTCGGACTTCGGAATTCAGAACAAAAAAACTAAAAGTTTTTTTCTCTTTTTTAAATCCGCACTCCGCAATCCACATTCCGCAATCGATGAGATACTTTTCTTTCAGCCAACAACGAATCCTCCTCATTTTGGCCCTTTTGCTCCTCGGAATTTTTTACCTTAAATTCTACTACTCCCCCCCTACCCCTTCAGAGGAAATCGCGAAAGAGATCGCGGTTGAGATCTCAGGTGAAGTCCGAAACCCTGGAATCTATCTTTTTAGGAATCCTCCAATCCTTAAGGAAGTTATTGGCCGGGCAGGAGGATTAAAAGAGACTGTTATCTTCGATGCAATCCAATCATCAGAGGTTTTGGAAACAGGAACACTTCTGACGGTTGTGAAAGAATCTTCTGGAATCTCCGAATCTCCCCCTCACCCCCTCCCTCTCCCCCATGGGGAGAGGGGGCAGGGTGAGGGGCTTTTTCTAAAGGGAGGGGATGAAGGGATTAAACAAGACATAATCAAAATAAAAATCGGAAGGATGGAGGCCAATAAACTTCTCCTCTTCTCCATCCCCCTTGACCTGAATCGATCTTCCGTGGAAGACTTCTGTCTCGTCCCGGGCATCGGAGAATCCCTCGCCCATGAGATTGTAGCCTATCGTGAAAGAAGAAAAGGATTTCGCTCAGTCGAAGAGCTAAAAGATGTTAAAGGGATGGGTAATAAAAAATACCAATCCATCAAAAACTTTTTTATCGTTAAGTAATTCAACCTTTTTCTTCATCACCTCGCTTAGTAGGTGAGGCCTATCTTTAGATTCCCATCGCCGCTTTAGCAATATCCTGACGAAGCCATTCAGAGGTCTTGAAGTGTAACATCAAACCGCGGGCGTCACGGAAAAGCCGTTCAACGATATAGTCACGGCAGTATCCGTGTCCTCCGTGAACCTGTATTGCCTTATTCGTTACATCCACAGCCATCTCGGAGGCGAAAAGCTTGGTCTTGAGCCCATTGATCACTGCGGTATCAGGAGAAGAGTCAGCTTTTGTTGCACAATCCATGAGAAGGGCTTCCGCCGCTTCAGTTCCCACAATCATGTCCGTGATCATAAACTGAACCGCCTGGTGGACGGCAATAGGATGCCCTGCGATTGTTCTCTCCTTTGAATGTTTGATTGAAAGCTCGGTGGCAGATTTTGCAATCCCAACAGATATGGCCGATGCCCCATAGAAACCCCAGCCTATAACAGCCCTACCGATGATCTGAGTTCCATCCCCTTCCCTGCCTAAGAGGTTTTCCAAAGGGACTCGACAGTCGTTGAAGGACATCTCCCTTGAGGAAGTGCTTGTCAAACCCATTTTTGTTTCTGGAAGCCCAAAAGAAAGACCCGGAGTCTCCTTTTCAATCAGTAGAGCGCTTAGCCCTTGGGAACCTTTTTCCGGATCTGTTCGTACAAGAGCCATATAAATATCAGCTTCACCGGCAGATGTGATGAAAAACTTCAAACCATTCACGATGTAAGCCTCGCCCTCCTTCTTAGCACGCGTGGTGATGGCGCCGGCGTTGCTTCCACAATCTGGTTCGTGAACTGCGAAGGCCCCGAGCACTTTCTTTCTCAAAATCTCTGGTGGCCACTTATTCTTTGCCGCCTCACTTCCCGACCATTCGATTGCTTTTGTAACAATTGAGTGAGAGACTTGTATCAGAGCTGTTGAAGCACAAGCCTTTGCTATCTCTCTCACCACCAAGGCGAAGCAGACCCGATCAAATTCAAAGCCTTCTTCTTTTTCGGCGATGCCAAGCCCAAAAAGTCCAGCTTTTCTCAGTTCACAAATATTCTCCCAAGGGAAACTTCGATTGGTGTCGATGTCTGAAGCATGCGGAGCCAATTTTTCCGTAGCAATTCTCACGGCAAGCTTTCTAATTTCTTCAACGGATAACTTTCCCATTTTACCCCTCCTTTGTTCAGTCTTGATCTTCTGACCAAGGGGGCAGGTATCTTAATGTTTTTCAGCCTACCCCCTTGGTCAAATCCACTTCGCCCTACTTAGACTTTTTGACTTTCTTCTGGTCTTTTGTGACTTTGATGTTATTCTGCTTCAATGGAATACATCCGCAGCCACAAGAGTTCTTCTTATCAGCCATTTTAATCACCTCCTTTCTGTGGATTGTAGTAAATGAAACTGGCCAATCATTGACTAAGTTAAACCTAAATTGAGCGATTCTTTTGAAAGGAACCTGTAGCCGCAGGCTTTAGCCTGCGGTTTCCTCTCACATGTTGGGTGAGAAATCATTTCCGATAAAATCACGCAACCTAAAGGTTGCAGCTACATTTAGGATAATAAATCGCTCAATTTAGGTTAAATATAAAGATATTAATTAAGTATTTAAGTGATTAATTAAATATAAATCCAAAAAAAATGCTACTTCTTTTGGGACTCTATTTCTTTCACCCTTTCTCGGACAATCCTTAGCTCATTTCGCAACTCCTTCTCATATTTTTTCAGCGATCCCAAATTCGAGTCATTCAATTCTTTCTCTCTGAATTTACCTGTCCCTCGGCAACCGCATGTACAAATATCATTCAATATCTGCCGGCAATTCTCCAATGCTTCCTCATCTATCGCATACGGTATCCAGTACCCTTTCCTCTCGCTCCTGACAAGGCCTGCTTGTCTTAATATTTTTAGATGTTGTGATACGGCAGCAGGTGTTATACTAATTAGTTCTGCAATATTTTTAGCGCCAAGTGGCCCCTTGGATTTTAAAAGATCGATGATTTTAACCCGTGTTTCCACGGCCAATGCTTTTAACACTTCGAAAGGCATTAATTTCATATTTTGATGCTCCAATTTAGTTAAGTGTTTAAGTTATTGCCTAAATGTTACAACATTAAAAAAATTTGTCAAGTATTTTCTTTTATCTGGGAAAAGGACTTGACACCCTATTTTTGTTATGGTAGAGTTTAGAAATATACAAACTATACATATCCTAAACAAATAGGAGGAGACAAAAATGGAAGAATGGAGATCGATTATTTTAGTGATCCATCTGGTTTCTACCCTTTTTATGGCTGCCCCTCTCTATATGCTGATCATTGTTAACGAAAGGGCAAGGTTCGGGCTTCCACCTGGGTATAATACAGACCGTTATATGGAGAACATCATCAAAGGGCAACCCATCCGGTGTTATGCCTACCTTGCGGTCATCCTCATCACTGGTCTCCTTCTGATCTGGATTACTGGTCTCAAATGGACTTCTCTTTTTTCAGATTGGACCCTGGCAATAAAGGTTGGAGCATTTATCCTCCTTGTCAGTTTTCTCTCATACATCCATTTTGGCCTGCAGCCAAAGATCGAAACGATTTTATCAACAATAAAACCGGATGGCCTCCTTTCAGAGGAAATGAGACCCAAATTGATTGCTCTCCGGATGAGAAGGAAGAAATTTTCTGGCCTTTGTCTTTTTCTCGTTCTCACCTCATTGCTTGCCGGAGCAAGATTAACCCTGGGATTGAGCCCCCTCGTATTTCTCCTTCTCGTTTGCCTCTCTGCCCTCTTTGCCTGGCGAGCCTATAAAGTCCCGCTTCCAAAAGGATGGTTTTGAAGGTCTCACCCCAATTAACTTTTAAAATCAACGGGAGGTAATGAATGGAAAAGATTTTTGAACTTCATGCTGATGTCTGTAAGGTTTTTTCCAATGCTAAACGGTTGGAGATATTAAACACATTAAGGAACAAAGAGATGACCGCTAGCGAGTTGATCGAGAAGATCGGCCTCAGCAAAGCAAATCTCTCTCAACATATGAGTATCTTAAAATCGAAGGGGGTTGTCCTGACGAGGCGGGAGGGGGTTAATATTTATTATCGTATCTCGAATGCCAAGATCATTCAGGCTTGCGACTTGATGAGGGAGGTTCTTTTGGAACAACTCCGGGAAAAGGGAAAGATGGTTGCCAGTTTAAGGCGCATCAAATAAAATAAAATATTATTACATTTTACCCGTTTTGTCATTCCTGCGGAAGCAGGAATCCAGATCTTTTCAGGGTTTTTGTTTGTTGAGGAATGACAGAATAAGGGGCTAAAGGGGACCAGTTAATGAATTTTTTATGAAAGGAGGAATCAAGATGTCTATGAATCACATGAATCTGGAAGGATTAAAAATTTTTATGGAGGAGGTTAAACGGGATCCATCGAAAGCCAAGAAAAGTAAAAAGATTGAATGCTCATGGAACTTCGATGAAGGAAAACCCCAAATTGAATCAAAGATCCAGCACCCAAAAGGAGAAACCGTCCTTCGGGTAGACTTTGCCCCTTTTATGGGAGGAGAGGGTTTGGCTCCTGACCCAATTCAATATTGTC
>MGQQ01000027.1 GCA_001798855.1 Deltaproteobacteria bacterium RBG_16_49_23
ACTGGCAAAAGACTCTTTTTCTTTTTAAACGAAAATCAGTTACTTTTTCGTCCTGGATTTCTTTTCCCTATTGACAACGGGAGGCCTTATAAGTGTTCGGTGTTTACCTTTCTCTCCATTTCCCTTTGCTGTCCGAAGATTGTCCTGATGCTACCGTCTTTCGCGGCTACGGTAAATGTCTCCCCATCAATAAGGTACTGAGCCTCCCATGCTATTTGGAAGTTCGTGGGGGTCTCCAGAATACTGAAGGTCTGACGTTCCCCATCCTGCGCAAGACAAAGCGCCAAGCTGTCCACCGGGTCCAATATCCAAGCGTCCCCAGTCTGTGTGGAGAAGAAGACCAACCCGCCGAGGACAACAACACGGCTATCGTGGACCTGCGCTTTCTTAATGATGTAATCAGCCTCCCTGTTTATGCTGACCTCCTCGCGACTTAGGGATTCTTTGTTTTCGTCGTTTTATGTAATTTTTCCTTCACACCGAATAGATATTAGGCGGAAATATTATATTATGATAAGATAATTCTGCCTATTATTACATGCCTGATTCTTGCCTAACCCTTTAAATTTAAAAGAGAGATTATGATGAAAATTGTGGATGTCCCTAATTCCTCCACAGAGCCCGGTTGTCGGTATTGTGATGCGGTCTAGGCTCCTCGAGACATCTTGTTTCGGTCTCCCCAACATGGTAGAACATTATCAAATAAAGGATGGATTCGTCAAGATATTTGGAAGGCGCATATGAAGGAAGAGTTGATCCACTTGCCAGCTTAATACTTTACTTCCTTCAAGAATAATCCGTGGGCAGGGGCGGTGGGACCTGCCTCTTTTCTGTCTTTTGATTCAAGGATTCTTCGAAACGCATCCGCATCGATCTTCCCTCTTCCCACCTCGACCAGCGTTCCAACGATGGCCCTGACCATCTGCTTCAGGAAACCGCTGGCTTCAATCTCGAATCGTATCAGACCATCCCTTCCCCTCTTCCATTCAGCCCGGAATACTTTCCGGACAGCGGTCCTCGTTGGGGTCCCTGTTGAACGGAAAGATGAGAAGTCATGTTCACCGACCAGTTTCTGAGTCACTTTTTTTACCTCTTCCCAGTTCAACTTCTGCGGGATGTGCCAGGCATATCCGCGATGAAATACAGACCGGATGGGCGTATTGAGGATCCGGTACTCATAGATTTTGCTCCTGGCCTGTTTCCGGGCATGGAAATCCTCTCCGGACTCTTCTATTCCTTTGATCACGATGTCTGGAGGAAGAAGGCTATTCATGGCCCTCTGAATCGAACGAAGATCCATCTCACTTCTGGTCTTGAAATGGGCTACCTGCCCAAAGGCATGCGCTCCTGAGTCAGTCCTTCCTGACCCGATTATACGGACACGCTCCCCTGTGAGAAGTGTCAATCTCTCTTCGATCATTCCCTGGATGGTAAGCCCCTTTGCCTGCACCTGCCAACCCAGGTAATTCGTTCCATCGTATTCAATAAGAAGTTTAATATTACGCATCATCCATTAAAATCGCATAGCGCATAGGGCATAGCGCATAGCGAAAGTGCTTTTACCTTTGACCTTTGACCTTTAACCTTTCACCCATAAACTTCGTTGCCCAGCCTGGTTGGATGGTGATTGCTCCTTCGGGACAGATCTCCTGACAGCAGAAACACCGGATACATTTCCCGTAATCAAACACCAACCCCTTCTCGCGTCTTTTGAGCGACTCTGGCGGGCAGATGTCTACACATTGATTGCACAGCTTGCATACCTCTTCATCGATCACCGGCTTTGTGCTCAGTGCATTTTTTAAAGGTTTCTTGATAAACCCGGGTAGATTCCAGTCGATCCGGGATAGATGAGGAAGATTAAATTTCTGGATCTTCACGTCCTCCAACCGCTCTCCCACGACCGCCACTCCGTCCCTTCCTAACCCCTGCTCATAGGCTACCCGGTTCGTCAACAGAGACTTTCGTGAGATTCCCAAGAGGTCGCATACGATTTGATCAAGGCAGAGCGGGTCCCGGCTGGCCAGGATCAGTCCGAGCGGAATGGGATCACCGCTGTTGGGCCCATTGCCTTCCATTCCAACGACTCCATCCAGAATGGTAAGAGACGGCTGGATGATCTGATAGATGTCCACCAGCATCTGAGCAAAAACCTTCAGGTCGACCCCGGCTTTCAAATGCCACAGGGCTTTCCTCGGTCCCGGAACGCATCCGAAAAGGTTCTTCACACCGAGGGTCAGGAGCATCTGTGCGTGTGTTTTCCATTTGGGAAGATTGAAGACGACATCGGCTTCGAAAATAGCCCGGTCAATCTCAATACTTTTAAAGATTCTTCCTTTCCTCTCAGTGGGTAGAACAGGCCTGTTAAATTCGACGATGGGACAACCCATTGCATCCGCAACCCTTTTGATCCCGGCCTTCTCACAAACCCCGGTGGCATTGCCCATGCCCGGGCTGTCTCCGATGCATGGGGATCCCCCCTCTTCCCTGATCATCTGAAGGACTCCCTTGATGATAGAGGGATGTGTGGTCACAGCCTTTTCCGGAGCCTTCCCGTAAAGCAGATTGGGCTTGAGAAGGACACGGTCCCCTCTTTTTACAAATGCTCCGATCCCTCCAAGGAAATCAATGGAGCGGCGGAGCGCTTTTAGAACCTCCTTCTCATCATAGGTTTGACATCTGATGATTGAAACAGTAGTTTGCATTTGAATCTTTCACTCTCACCCCCTGCCTACCGGCCCCGGTCCCGACCGAGGGCGGGGCAGGCAGGCGACCCTCTCCCGTCCCCGCCATAATTCAGCGGGATCTTCGACAAGAGAGAGGGGAAATCGGGAGGGGATAAGGGATGAATGTTAAAGCAGGGGAAATTAGAAATACAAAATATTTAACCCAATCTCTCTTTCCCAGTTATCTTACTGATCGATATTTCGATGACCGCTGTCTTTTTCAGAGCCTCCTCCGGAATGGCTCCATACCCGCCTTCGGGCTGATACTTCTCCATCAGTCTCTCGAGGACCTTCCGTTTCTTATCCCTGTCCGTTAACTGGGCGGCCGTCCCCTTAATGATCACACTTCGAAAAAAATAGTTGGCTGCGCAGGCAGGTCCCTTCGCGGCCACGAAGGCAATCGGTTCATCCAGCTCAAAACAGACGGGGCTTCCCCTCCGAATATCATCTGATTTTTCCCCCTTCTTTGACGAATGGATATAGATCTTTCCATCCAGATAGACAAAATTGACAGGCTTGATCACGGGGAACCCTTGCCGGTTGATTGTGGCGATCCTTCCAACGTCCTTATATTTTAACAGGGCCTCAATCGTTTCCTTATCCTTTATCTTTCTCTCCGCATGTCTCATGCTTCCTCTCCGATTCGATTTTAATAGGGGGCTCATAATTGAACAGGCATAATTGTGAAAATCTCCCCTCACCCCTCTTTGCCCTCCGGGCCAGAGGCCCTATGGGCCGGAGGCCAAAGAGGGGAATTATCCCTCCCTTTGACAAAGGGAGGTTAGGAGGGATTTTATAAATCAATATAGCCACTATAAGAAGACTGTTTGTCATTCTGCCTACTGCTTACTGCCTTCTGCCTTCTAATGAATTCTGATCACTCCATCCTGAAACGTTGGGACGATGTTTGTGATATCAACCTGAGCGCAGTAAGCTAAATCCCCTTCAAATCCACGTTCAATCAGGTCCCTCCCATGAGTGGAGAGACGGAAGGCCTCAACCAGATTCTCCTTGAATCTCTGATAGAGGATGAGCGCCGATTGGCTTGCATCCGTCAGGGTAACAGGCCCTTTCTCCTTGTTTAGGATGCGATCGATCAGCATTCCCCCACAAACCGTATCTTCGAGGGAAAACCTTCCCTCATCTCCTGAAGGATAGATCAGAAGATCCTGGGCCAGATCAAGGCATCGCCTGGCAATGGCTCCGATATTGAAGAAACTTCCTGCCATGACCTCTCTTCCGCAGGAAACTGAATGAAAGGCTTTGGTCCCATTGGTTGTGGTCAGGATCAACCTCTTGCCCTTCACCCTTACAGCTTCATACTCTCCCGGTGAATTACCCAGAGCGAATCCCTCGATTTTTCTGCTTCCTCTCTCACCTCCAAGAAGAGTGGTGTCCTGAGGAAATTCCTTCATCATTCGAAAAGCCTCTTCCACCGTGGCGACAGGGATGATCTCAATGGCCCCCTGGGACAGGGCCCGGACGATCACGGAGGTCGCCCTGAGAATATCGATGACGACGACCGTTCTTTCTGAAATAAGGTGAAGAGATGGTAAAAAGGGAATGAGGTGGATATCCGCCTGCATAAAGGAAAATTATCATACCGGATCTTCTATTGCAAGCGCCCCTCTTGCATTTTAATTTATACTTTGTTATATAATTTTGGGGGCTAAAAAGCCCTCTTTTTTTATGAGCCAAGCGCACCTCCTGAAAACCGATAGACTGCATCGAATAGTAACCATGCGGAAAATATCAACTATTATTGCATCTGTATTTTGGTTAGGGGTCTTTTTAATCGTCTCTGCAAGAGTGGGCGCCCAGGAATTTCCCGTTCCTCCTCCTCCCTTTACAGAAGGGATGTTCCCCTGCAGCAGTTGCCACGCCTCCCTGGAAACGAACCGGAAAAAAAGAGAACTAAAAGAAGAACATTCGAACATCAAAATGCATCATGCGGAAGCCATGCGGTGGTGCCTCGACTGCCACGATGCGAAAAACCGCGATAAACTCCGCCTTTTTAACGGAGAACTCATCAACTTCACCGAGAGTTACCGGCTCTGTGGCGAGTGCCATGGCAACCTTTACAGGGACTGGAGAGCGGGGATTCACGGAAAAAGAACTGGGTATTTCGCAGGGACCGGAAAGAGGACCTATCTTCTCTGTGCCCACTGCCATGACCCGCATGAGCCAAAATTTAAAATGGTGATACCGGAACCCCCTCCGTTCCGGCCGACGGACAGACGAAATGAGAAATAAGAACCAAACCCGCAGGGAATTCGTCCGGAATCTTTCCGTCACGGCTCTGGCGGGCGCCTCACTCCCTCTTTTCTCCTCCTGTTCGAAAGAGGAAGCCGAAGATTTTCTTCAGAAGCATTTCCTGGAGATGACCGAAGAGGAAAAGAAGCAGGTCATCGCCAAGCTGGAACAAAGATACCTGGAACGATACGGAAGAAAATTTCAGATCAGCACGCAGAAAGCCCTTCCGGAAACTCTCTGGGGCTATGGCCTGGAGCTTTCACGGTGCGTCGGCTGCAGAAGATGCGTTTATGCGTGCGCCAATGAAAACAATACATCACGCTATGCCCGTCAGCTTCACTGGATCAGGGTCCTGAGACTCAAGAGAGGGAATCTCATCAATCTTGAAGACTCGGAGCATTATTACGCCCCTGAAACCGTTCCGGAAAAAGGGTTCATCTATCTGCCTGTTCAGTGCCAGCAGTGTCAGAACCCGCCCTGTGTGAAGGCATGCCCGATCCACGCCACCTGGCAGGAACCGGATGGAATCGTCGTTGTCGACTACAACTGGTGCATCGGGTGCAGGTACTGTATCGCGGCCTGCCCTTATAAGGGAAGGGTCTTCAACTGGGCGGAGCCGAATCTTCCTAAGGATGAGGTCAATCCCAACGTCCATTATCTTGGAAACCGGCCCAGGATGAAGTGTGCCGTCGAAAAGTGCACGTTCTGTATCCAGCGTGTGAGAGCAGGACGATACCCCGCCTGTGTGGAGGCCTGTCCCACCGGGTCAAGGAAATTTGGAAATCTTCTCGATCCCAAAAGCGAAATACGCTACATCATTGAACGCAAAAGGGTCTTCCGGCTCAGAGAAGAAATAAATACCGAATCGAAATTTTACTACTTTTTTGAATCGTAGGAAAAGAATGGAAAGACTGGAAGGATTATTGAAGGAGACCTGGCATTTTTATAAGAAAACCCTGGGTTTGGTCTCCAGGGGAAGTAAGATCTATTATGCCTGGTGTTTCTCCCTGCTTGCCATTATCATCGTGGGCTTTATCTTCTATTGGGAGCAACATGAGATGGGCCTGATCGAAACGAACATGACCGACCAGGTTTCGTGGGGTCTCTATATTGCTAACTTCACCTACCTCGTGGGAATGGCTGCCGCAGCCGTACTCCTGGTGATCCCCTCTTATATCTATCAATTCAAACCGATCAAGGAGATCGTCGTCCTCGGAGAGCTCTTTGCGGCCTCCTGCATGGTGATGGCCATTCTCTTCGTCATGGTGGATCTTGGAAGGCTCGACCGGGTCTGGCACATGCTTCCTTTTGTCGGATCGATGAACTTCCCCGCTTCGCTTCTGGCCTGGGATGTTCTGGCTCTAAACGGCTATCTCTTTTTAAACCTCCTCATTCCGATTTACCTGCTGGTAAAATCTTATTATGGAAAAGAACCCAACTGGAAATTCATCCTTCCCTTCATCCTCCTCTCCATCCCATGGGCTGTCGGAATTCATACCGTCACCGCTTTCCTGTACAACGGCCTCGCCGCCCGTCCCTTCTGGAATGCATCGATTCTGGCCCCCAGGTTTCTGGCAAGCGCCTTCTGTTCAGGTCCTGCCATTATCATCATCATTTTTCAGATCATCCGAAGGGTTTCCGCCATCAAGATAGAGGACAAGGCCCTCTTCAAGGTCGCAGAATTGATTGCCTATTCGATGTTTCTGAATCTCTTCCTTCTCGGTGCGGAGATATTTAAGGAATACTATTCCGGTACGGTTCATATGGCGTCCTTCAAGTACCTCTTTGAAGGCCTTCACCACCATAATGAACTCGTCCCCTGGATTTGGACGGCCATGGCGATGAACGTTACCGCCTTTATCCTCTTCCTGGTTCCATCAACGAGAAAACGTTTAAGCACCCTCAACCTGGGGTGTCTCCTGGTCATCGTAGGGGTGTGGATTGAGAAAGGGCCCGGGTTTGTCATTCCCGGATTCGTTCCAGACCCTCTCGGTGAGATTTATGAATATGTCCCCAATCTTGTAGAGCTCATGGTCTCTTTCGGCATCTGGGCGACAGGCCTCCTGATCTTCACCCTTTTGATGAAGGTGGCCATCCCTATTGAGACCGGGGAATTCAGCCACACGGAATATGAGAAAGGGACCTACACCTTTAAACGTCACTAAAAAAGCCTCAGCAACAGAGAAATAATGAATCCATGAAGGCAGGAAGTAAAGAATCCTCCTGGGTTCTTGGCTTCCTTATTATAAAATTGATTGCATTTCAAAAGAAGTGCTGTTATATAGCTTCTTTGAGGGGGAAAACATCATAGAAGGAATGAATAGATGAAACCTTTCCTGATTGGATTGGCAATCGGGGTTTTTCTCCTGTTTCTCTTCATCAACTTCGGTTCAGGTTTCAGGCCTGAACAACCCATCTCATTCAACCACAAAAAACATCAAGAACAAGGGATCGAGTGCACGGCCTGCCATTCTTATTTTAATGAGCAGACGTTTTCAGGCATGCCGAAAACGGGTGTCTGTATGGAGTGCCATAAGGATTCCGTCACCAAACATCCGGACGAAGAAAAGATCAGACAGTTTCAGAAAAAGGGAGAAGAGATCTCCTGGATACGGCTCTACCGGCAGCCCGATCATGTCTTTTTCTCTCATAGCCGCCATGTGGCGCTAGCCGGAATGGAGTGTAAGAGTTGTCACGGAGACATCGGACAGAGTGAAAAACCTCCATCAAAACCATGGGTGAAGATGACGATGAAATGGTGCATGGACTGCCACACAAAGACCAAAGCAAACAATGATTGTCTGGCATGCCACATCTGAAATTAAAATGGAATAATGGAACGTTGGAATAATGGAATGTTGGGGAAAAAATGAAAGAATAATTCTTTCACGAATTTTCTTTGACCCATTATTCCAATATTCCACAATTCCAATATTCCAATGAGTGTCTTATGAAGTTCAATCGTCGTGATTTTCTGAAGATGGGGGGAGGGGCCGGAGCCGCCCTTGCCCTGGGTGGCGGCTTCTGGAAATGGTCCCAATTCCCCGCTGCCGAGAAACCGAATGCGCCAGGCGTCGACAAGTGGGTACCCACGGTCTGCGGCCAGTGTACGGGAGGCTGTGGAATCCTGGTCAGGATCATCAATGGTTGGGCTGTCAACATCGCCGGGAATCCCCTCCATCCTGTCAACCGGGGAACGCTCTGCCCCAAAGGCATTGCCGGACTTCAAGGGCTCTACGACCCTGACCGGATTCGCTCCCCACTGAAAAGGGTTGGAAAAAGAGGAGAAGGCCGTTTTCAGCCGATCACCTGGGAAGAGGCCCTGACCCTTGTTGCGGAACCGTTGAAGGACCTCCGGGAAAAAGGAGAGGCCCACCATCTTGTGGTCATGGGCGGAAGGTACCGGGGATTGATGCGATCGCTCTGGGATCGTTTCCTCAATGCTTTCGGTTCACCGAACTATATCGACAACCAATTTCAGTGGGAAGGACCGCCTGTGGAAGGCCTCTTCCTGACACAGGGGATCCGCGATTTCCCAGCCCTTGATTTTGAGAATGCACGCTACATCCTCTCTTTCGGCTCCGGTCTGCTGGAGTCTCCATGGTCTCCGGTCCAGATGTTAAGGGGCTACGGTCACTTCAGGAGGGGAAGACCGGGCATACGGGGAAGACTGGTCCAGATAGAATCCCGCCTCTCCTTCACCGCTATCAAAGCCGATGAATGGGTCCCCGTGCAACCCGGCACCGAGGGAATCCTGGCCCTCGGCCTCGCCCACATGATCATCAAGGAGGGTCTCTATAATAAAGAGTTTGTCTCCGAACACTGTTTCGGATTTGAAAACTGGACAGACCCGGGCGGCCGGGAGCATCCCGGGTTCAAAGAGTTCGTCCTTGCCGACTACGAACCCGGTGTCGTTTCCAGACGCACCGGTGTTCCCATCGATCTTCTCCTCCGTTTGGCAAGAGAGTTTTCATCGAGCCAGCCCTCTCTGGCTATCGGATACCGTGATCGTCCCTTTCACCAGATGGCTGTTGCGGCGCTCAATGGATTGATGGGGAACATCGACACCTCCGGCGGAGTCCTGATCCCGAGATCCATCCCTTATCAATCCCTTCCTCCATTCAGAGAGGATGCCATTGCTCAGCGAGGGAATTCACAGAAGAGGATCGATGAAGGGAAAGGGATGTCTGTGAGTTATCCCTATCTCATGGCCAGAAACACCCTCTCCGGAAAACCTTATAAGCCAAAGGTCCTTTTTCTATACTACACCAATCCCCTCTTTTCCAATCCGGACCCCGGACTCTTCTCAAATGCCTTTCTGGAGATCCCTTTGATTGTCAGCTTTTCCCCTTATATGGACGACTCCACCCAGTTCTCAGACCTCATTCTTCCTGACCACACCCCCCTTGAAAGATGGCAGGATGACCCGGTCTTTCTCAATAACGGATTCCCTGTCCTCGGGATCCGGCAACCGGTCCTCCATCCTCTCTATCGGACAAAGGCGACCGGCGATTTTCTTCTCGCCCTGGCCGGATCCCTGGGAGGTGAAATTCAGAAGGCATTTCCATGGAACGATTTTAAAGAGGTGATGAGTTATAGCCTCAAAGGGGTCTTCGAAGCCAGAAGAGGAGATACCTTCGGTCTCCAATTCGATGAGGCATGGACACGCCTTCTCCAGCGGGGAGGATGGTCGGTCCCTTCCTATAATAACTTTGAAGAATTCTGGAAGTTTCTTCTGGAAAAAGGAGGATGGTGGGATCCGGTTTATGATTTTGGAGAGCGGGATCGGATCTTCCGGACGCCTTCCAGAAAATTCGAATTCTATTCGCAGGGATGGAAAAAGGTTCAATCTCCCTCCTCTGGAGAGTTGAAGGAGACCTCTTTTCTCCCCCGCTGGGAGGAGCCGAAGAAAGAGGGGGATGAGAAAGCCTATCCCTTCCATCTTCACATCTTTAAAACGATGGCCCTGACAGGCGGGAGGAATGCCAATCAGCCCTGGCTTCAGGCCATTGCAGGACAGCATCTTTTTGAAAAATGGGGGACCTGGGTAGAAATCAATCCGGAGACGGCAAAACGGATGTCCATCTCCGATGGAGACTGGGTATGGGTCGAATCTCCGAGGGGAAAGATCAGAGTAAAAGCAAGGCGCTATAAAGGGACGATGCCCGATGTTGTCAACATCCCCTTCGGACAGGGCCATAATTCCGGAGGCCGGTGGTCAAAAGGGCTGGGTGAAAATCCTTATCGACTCTTAGGGGATGATCTCGACCCCATGACCGGATATCCGGTCCATGGAGCCACACGGGTGAAAATCTACAAGACATAGCTCCCTTGCTTCTTGAGATTGTGTCTAATGGGAAAAACAGCAAAAAAATGTCATGCTGAACTCGTTTCAGCATCTAATAGTGAACGACTTAAGTAATGTGACATTCTTATAGCTGTCATTCTGAGCGAAGCGAAGAATCTCAAAGCTGCGAGACCCTTCGCGGGTGCTCAGGGTGACAAAAAGAAGTTTGCAACACAGTCTCCTTCCCGTCGGGGAAAGACAAGGGTGAGATGGTCGGAGTCATTTATGCATAAGTGGGGAATGGTGATCGATCTGGATAAGTGCTCGGGGTGCCAGGCCTGTATGGCGGCATGCCACGCAGAGAATAATATCGCCATCATCGGGCCGGAAGAATCGGCCAAGGGCCGCACCATCCACTGGATTGAACTCCTTCCTTTTATCGAAGGCGAATATCCCCATATTAAAGCGAGGCTCCTTCCAAGGCCCTGCATGCATTGCGAGCATCCTCCCTGCATCAAGGTCTGCCCCGTAGGAGCAACCTATGCGAATGAGGAAGGGCTGGTGGGCATCGTTTATTCCCGGTGCATCGGCTGCCGTTATTGCACCACCGCCTGCCCTTACACTGTGCGGAGCTTCAACTGGTATGAACCCCAATGGCCGAAAGAGATGAAGGGCTCCCTCAACCGGGATGTCTCCGTTCGGGAGAAGGGAGTGGTGGAGAAATGCTCTTTCTGCCACCATCGTTTGCTCAAGGCGAGGGAGAGGGCAAAGGCTGAAAAAAGGGAACTTCTCTCGGAAGATTATATCCCGGCCTGTGTTCAGGCCTGTCCCAGCAACGCCATGTATTTTGGCGATCTCAACGACCCTTTCAGCACGGTATCGATCCTCTCGAGAGAAAGAAGGGCTTTCAAATTGCTGGAGGATCTGGGAACCGAGCCAAAGGTCATCTATCTTTCAGAGGGAATGTGATGGACGAAAAAGGTTTTAAGCTGGGCGATGATGCGATTTTGCTTCAGCCCATTCAGAGAACAGGGAAAACCTTCTATCTCACTCTCTTCTCATTAATTGCGGTCATCCTCTGGGCCGCCGCCGCTTACATTTACCAATACCAGGACGGCCTGGGGGTCACCGGGCTCTCCAGGCCCATCTACTGGGGGGTCTATATTACCAACTTCGTCTTCTTCATCGGCATCAGCCATGCGGGAACTCTCATTTCTGCCATCCTGCGGCTCGCCAAGGCGGAATGGCGGAGATCGATCACCCGGTCCGCTGAAGTGATCACCGTTCTCGTCCTCTTCTTCGGCGTTGGGAACATCCTCATGGACCTGGGAAGACCGGACCGCATGCTCAATATTCTTCAATACCCTCACTTCCAGTCTCCCCTGCTCTGGGATGTTTTGAGTATCACCGTCTATCTGACCGCCAGTTCGGTCTATCTCTACCTTCCGTTGATCCCGGATATCGCCATTCTCAGAGACCATGGGGGCAGATATCAATGGTTTTACCGGATCTTTGCCCTGGGCTGGAGGGGGACGGAAAGACAGCGCCACCTCTTGGAAAGAGGAATTGCCTTTATGGCGATCCTCGTCATCCCTGTTGCCATCTCCGTCCACACGGTTGTCTCCTTTGTCTTCGCCATGACCATTCAGCCCATGTGGCATTCGGCCATCTTCGGCCCCTACTTCGTTACCGGAGCCATCTTCTCCGGGATCGCCGCACTCATCGTTGCGATGAACCTGATTCGGAAAGTCTATCATCTTGAAGACTATCTGAGACCTGTCCACTTTAACAATCTGGGCATCCTCCTCCTGGTGATGACCCTTCTCTGGTTCTATTTCACCTTCACGGAGTACCTCACCACCTATTACGGAGGGGAGCCCATCCATATGACCATCTTCTGGAACAAGTTTACGGGACATTTTGCTCCCTATTTCTGGGGGATGTTCCTTTTTTGCTTCATCATTCCGCTGCCGATCCTCAGTTTTGGGAAAACCCGGACCCCCTACGGGACCTTGATCGCGTCGATCTCGGTCATCATCGGGATGTGGCTGGAGCGATATGTGATCGTCGTTCCCACACTCACCCATCCCAGGCTCCCCAATGAGGCGGTCCACTATTTCCCCACCTGGGTGGAATGGTCCGTATTCGCCGGCTGTGTCTCCTTCTTTATTCTCCTCTACATGATCTTTACCAAATTCTTTCCGATTGTCTCCATCTGGGAGGTGAGGGAAGGAAGGGAAAAATCGATGGCCGAAGTCCAGGAGCGGATCAGGACCTATCTTCCGGGGATTGGGGTGGAATAAACATCAATGCAAAATGATCAGTTAGCAATGACCAATGATGATGGTCTCGTAAAAAGTCTGAAACAGGAAAAATGTCATGCTGAACTTGTTTCAGCATCTAACAATTTTAAAGACTTACGAGACCCTGAAACGAGTTCAGAAGGGTGACAAATCGGGACTTTTTACGAGATCATCATCAATGATCAATAAAAAAAGAGGAGCGGAACATGATTGATTACAAGGAGGGGTTTTATTACTAATTGCCATCTGATTGCTAATTGCTAACTGACCATTGAACATTTTCCATCGATTTTTTAAACGGAGATCCCTATGAATAGGAAAGCGATTATTGTCGCCGGAGCCGTTTCCCTCCTTATCGCCTCATCTGTCCTTGCTCAGACCCCTCTTCCTGACGATCCGGCCAAAGGGGCGCGCCACTTTGTGAACAAGGGGTGTGTGAAATGTCATGCTCTTAAAGGAGAAGGAGGAAAGACCGGCCCGGATCTCGGCAAAATCGACCTGGGCGATACCCAGCTCGATCTGGCGGCCAAACTCTGGAATCATATTCCCTCGATGGTTGCAGGCATCGAGAGAGCAAAGATTCTGAAGCCCGACCTCACCGGCGAAGAGCTCGGCTCCATCGCCGCCTACCTCTACTTCCTCAAATACTTCGATGAACCCGGCGATGCAACTAAAGGCAAGTTCCTGTTTAATGAGAAGGCCTGCATTTCATGTCATTCCCTTACGGGAAAAGGAAAGGGGGGAGAATCGGGCCTGAATGAATTTCCGCAGAATATCTCTCCGGTCTTTTTAAGTATGCAGATCTGGAACCACGGTCCGGATATGATCGCCAACATGGTCAAGCTTGGGATTAAGTGGCCCGAATTCAAAGAGACCGAAATGATCGACCTCCTTGAATATATTAAAACCAACGCAAAGGGACCGAAAGAGGTCGCCTATATTAATCCGGGAAACCCGAGAGAAGGGAGAAAGACATTTCTATCGAAGGGATGCGGAGAATGCCACCCCATTCGCGGAGAAAAGGCTTCTGCCGGCGGAATCGATCTTTCGAAAAGATCGAAGGCCTATTACCGGAGCCTCACCCGTGTCACTTCCACGATGTGGAACAAGGGGCCGACCGTCCTGGCCAAAATGTCCCAGACCAAAACCGGCATCCCGAAGTTCACACCCAAAGAGATGGCCGATCTCATCTCCTATCTCTACTTCCTCCATTTCATCGATGAACCGGGCAATCCCGTCAATGGCAAAAAGAGATTTTCAGATCTCGTATGCGTCAGGTGTCATGGAATGGACGGAAAGCCGGGGGAGTTGATGACCATCGATCTCTCAAAATATCAGGGCGCGACCAATCCCATGGAGATTGCCGCGGGCATCTGGAATCACAGCGTGGAGATCCGCAGGGCGACCGTGGAAAAAGGAATTCCATGGCCCCGGTTTAAAAAAGGGGAGATGGCCGACCTACTCGAATATCTACGGACCCCGAAGAAAAAATAAAGGCTCTTCCGGCTTTTGAGTGGGTTTATCCCCCTTTTTGTAACTCCCCTCTATTCCCCCCTTAAATTAAGGGGGGAGGAAGGGGGGTTATTAAGGGTAGGGATAAAGACAGGCCCCATAGAAATGCTTGAAGAACCAAAATAGAAAGGGATTGAAGATGAAGCGTCTTTCAATATTAACGATTCTCCTCTTATTAGGGACCGGATTGTTTCTTTGGAATCAGGCCATGGGAGTTGAGAAAGGGAGCGGATACATCCTCCCGGGAGAAATCAAAGAGGGATGGAAGGTCTTCACAACGAAACGATGCGGAGCCTGTCACGCCATATGGGGAGAGGGAGGCAAGGGAGGGCCTGACCTTGGAATCCTCCCGAAATCATACGTTAGCCCGGCGCAGCTCGCGGCTCTGATGTGGAATCACGGGCCGGAGATGTGGGGAAGGATGTCCGCCCAGAAAATCCCCCTCCGGAAAATTGAGAAGAAGGAGATGGCCGATCTCTTTGCCTTTCTTTATTTCATCCGTTACATGGATGAGCCCGGAGACGCTAAAAAAGGCAAGACCCTGATGGAGACCAAGGGGTGTGGGAAATGCCATACCGTTACGGAAGGAGCAAAGGTCGATCTCGGCCGCTGGGGAATGTATACCAACCCCATTCTCTGGGCCCAGATGATGTGGAACCATGAGCCCCAGATGGAACAGGCGATGAAGAAGAAGGGTTTGCCATGGGTTGAATTCAAGGAAAACGAAATGGCAGACCTCATCGCCTATATCCGGAGCCTGAGCGGAACGGTTGAAAAGATCTACCTCTCTCCGGGTGATCCCCGGTCCGGCGAAAAACTCTTTTCCCAGAAAGGATGCATCCGCTGTCACATCCCTTCAGGGGAGCTCGATCTGGGCAGGAAAAAGGATTTCCCACGCACACTGGCCCAATTGGCCGGGATGATGTGGAATCACTCCCGCGAGATGTGGAAGGGAATGATGGAGAAAGGAATGGATCGCCCGACGCTTACGCCCCAGGAGATGGCCGATCTGGTGGCCCATCTTTTCTCCACCCGGTACTTTGATGAGCCAGGCGATCCCGTCAGAGGAAAAGCCGTCTTCAACAAAAAACAGTGTCATCACTGCCACACCCGGGGAACCCCCCCTGATCTCACGGCTCTCAAGGGACAGATCTCTCCGATCTTCATGGCCCAGACCATGTGGAATCACGGCCCCCAAATGCTGGAGAAGATGCGGAAGGTGAAGGCTTCCTGGAAGAAAATCGACGGCCGGGAGATGGTGGACCTGATGGAGTATCTCAATCGTGGGATGCCCTGATGTAAACTCAATGCAAATTTTAAAATGAGCAATGTAAAATTAACAATACATTGAATTGATAATTGGTTATTGCTAATTGACCATTTTGCAATGGTTCTTTAAGTGGAGAAAAAGATGGTTTCCATAGAATGGTTAAAAGAGACTGAACTGTTTAAAGGTTTGAAGGAAGATCAGTTAAAAACCCTGCTGCTTCTGTCTGCCGCTCAATCCTTTCCGGAGGGAAAAACGATCTTCAACCAGGGAGGAGAAGCCGCCCATCTCTATATCTTGATCCAGGGCTCGGTGGATCTGACCGTCAAGGCACAGGAGCAGATTGATTTCATGACCTCCAAGATCGAAAAGGAAGGAGCGGTCTTCGGGACCGCTGCACTGATGGAGTCTTATCGATATAATGTCACAGCCACCTGTTTAAAGCCCTCCAAGGTGCTGATCATTGAGGCCGACCCGTTGAGAAGAGCCATGGAAAAAGATCCGGAAATGGGGATGGAGGTTATGAGGAAGCTGGCCACCATCTATTTCAATCGTCTCAACGAGCTCCGCTCGGGAGTCTCCAACCTTCTCAAAATTTTTAAGATCAAAATGCCATGAAGGAAACCGTTTCGACTCGATTCCATGTCCAGCTCCCGGACCAGCGGTGGTTCGAGGAGAATATCGGTTGTGAAAATGCCTGCCCTGTCAATACCCGGGCTCCCCGGTATATCTCAGCCATTTCCGATGAAGATTATGATTGCGCCTTCGAACTCAACCGGGAGGACAACCTCTTCCCCGCCATCTTAGGACGGATATGTGTCCATCCCTGCGAAGAAAAATGCAGGAGAGGCCTGCTTATCGACGATCCCATCTCCATCTGTTCCTTAAAAAGGGCTTCTGCGGATCATAAAACTTCTCCTTCCCGGGAAGAGAAGCCGGTGAGAAAGAGGGATAAAAGGATAGCCATCATTGGCGCCGGGCCTTCGGGTCTCTCTGCGGCAAACGATCTTGCGAGATTAGGCTATGCCGTCACCCTTTATGAGTCTTTCCCCATCCCTGGAGGAATGCTCAATGTGGGCATCCCTGCCTATCGTCTTCCACGGGAAGTGGTGACCAAGGCGATTGAAGAAGTGGAGCGGTTAGGCGTAAGCATCCTCACCGGAACCCCCGTTGGGAAAGATCTGAATTTAGAAAGATTGAGAAGGGATTATGATGCCGTCTACATCGCCGCGGGCGCCCACAAGGCTGAAAAGTTGGGAATCCAGGGAGAGAATCTGAACGGGGTCATCCATGGGGTGACCTTTATGCGCATGGTAAACCTGAAAGAGGATATCAAGATCGGCGAGCGGGTGGCTGTGGTGGGAGGTGGGAATACGGCCATGGATACGGCCCGTTCCTCCCTGCGTCTCGGGGCGAAAGAGGTCTCCATCCTTTACCGGCGAACAAGGGAAGAGATGCCGGTGGATCAAAGGGAGCTTGAGCAGGTGGAAGAGGAAGGAATCCAGATTCATTTTTTGACCTCTCCCATTGCCGTCCTCTCCAGAGACAACATCAATGTCTCCGGCCTCCGGTGTGGTCGAAACCGTCAGGGGGATCCTGAGGCAGACGGAAGAAGAAGGCCCATCCCTATTCCAGGGTCGGAATTCGACATTCCGATTGACCTTCTCATTCCAGCGGTCAGCCAATCCCCTGATATTTCTTTCCTTCCCGAGGCAATCGGCCTTGAGATATCCCGGTGGGACCGCCTGGCCGTCAATCCTGAAACCTTTGAGACAAATGTACAGGGGATCTTTGCCGGAGGAGATTTTGTCACAGGTCCGAGAGATGTGATCCGTGTGATTGCTGACGGAAGAAGGGCTGCCCTTTCCATACATAAATATCTGAGCGGAGAAGTCTATCAAGGAAGACCCTCCCACTTTACTCCAGTCCACGAAGTCAGGGTCGATCCTGATCTTGAAAAGATTCCCCGGCAGAAAGTAGATACGATCTCCATCGAGGAAAGAATGGTTCTCGATCGGGAGGTGGATCTGGGGTTTTCCAAAGAGCTGGCCCAGAAAGAAGCCTCCCGGTGCCTGCAATGCCACCTCTTCACCATCTTCGACCGGACCAAATGCATCCTCTGCGGAGGCTGCGTGGATATCTGTCCGAAGTTCTGTTTCAGGATGGCAAGGCTTGATGAGATAAAAAGAGACGAAAAGCTTTCAAAATGGGTTGAATCCCTTTATGGGGTATCTTTCGTAGAGGCAGAGAAGCGAAATCTGGCAACCGTCATCTTCAAAGACGAAAGCCGTTGCATTCAGTGCGGCCTTTGCGTTAAACGGTGCCCTACGGGGACGATCACCATGGAAGAATACCATCGTAAATCAACCTTTTACTAAAATGAACCCCTCTCCCCTCCGGGGGGGAGAGTTAGGGTGAGGAGTATGAATTAAGATGAAAAAGGGAATCCTCCAGCGCATTTCAGATTCGGCGGTCTGGCGATCTATCTTCAGAACAGGGATTCCGGATACCGATCTGAAAAGATCGATGCTGATTTTTAACAACTTTTTCCTTCATATCTTCCCCGCAAAGATGAAGCGCCATGGACTTTGCTTCTCCTTTACCTTCTGTCTCGGGGGAATCTCCTGCCTTCTCTTCATCATCCTCACCGTTACAGGAATACTCTTGATGTTTCTCTACACGCCTTCGATTGAAAGGGCCTATTTCGATATGCAGGCCCTGGCTCTTCTATTTAATGGGAAGATTTTAAGAAACCTGCACAGATGGTCCGCCCACGGAATGGTCGCCACCGTTTTCTTCCATATGGTTAGAGTATTTTATACCCGTTCCTACCGGCCTCCGAGGGAATTTAACTGGGTGGTCGGCATCGGCCTGCTGGTTCTGACGCTTGCCCTCAGTTATACAGGCTACCTCCTTCCCTGGGATCAGCTGGCTTACTGGGGGATCACCGTGGGAACAACTATTATGACCTATACCCCTTTTCTGGGGAGCTATATCCGTTTCTTTATGCTGGGGGCCGATGAAGTGGGCCACGAGGCCCTGCTCAGGTTTTATGTCCTCCACTGTGTGGTCCTTCCTTTTTTCACCGGGCTCCTGATGGCCATCCACTTCTGGAGGGTGAGAAAGGACGGAGGAATCTCAGGGCCGCTTTGAATTGCGGATTTCCCCTCACCCCGCCCTCTCCCCTGAGGGGAAGGGGGAGGGGTGAAAGCAGAATTTGATAGAGAGGTTGCATTAAATGGAAGAAAAGAAGCATCCCGTTTTTGTCAAGGATCCCAATAAGACCTACGGTTTGATGGAGATGGTGGATGGAACTTCGCCCATGACGGAAAAGCGGGTGGAAGATACGGTAGAGACCTTTCCCCATTACATCATTCTATTAACGATCTGCACATTAGCCGTCACCTTTATTCTCATGATCATCTCCCTCCTCTTCGATGCCCCTCTTGAAGAGCTGGCCAATCCTCTGGTCACTCCGAACCCGGGCAAAGCCCCCTGGTATTTTACGGGGATTCAGGAACTGATCCACTATACCGACAAACCAGTCATCCCCGGAATCATCATCCCCATCTGCATTGTTCTCTGGCTTTTTCTAATCCCTTATATAGACAAAAAACCCGGAACCAAAATCGGCTCCTTTTTAAACCGGATCTTTATAGGCGGCGAAAACCGGAAGGTGCTCCTTATACTCTTTACGGCCTTTATTATAGGAGCCCTGATCTTCACCGTCATAGGCGCTCTCTTCAGAGGAGAGAACTGGAATTTCGTTCTGCCATGGAAATAAATCCACCCCAAACATTCCCCTCCCTTGGGAGGCTGTGTCGCAATGTGGGAATTAAGATGTTTGTCATTCTGAACCCTTCGCTTACTGTCACTCTGAGCGAAGCGAGGAGTCTCTCTTTTCCGCTCAGGGTAAACTCCGTGAAGAATCTAATGATTTCAACTGAATCGATCATAGAGATTCTTCGGCTATCGCCTCAGAATGACATTACGACACAGTCTCTTGGCGGGAGGGGATAGAGGGGAGGGGGAAAATGGATCTAAAAACTACGAACATGAATAAAACCATCTCCCGAAGACGATTGATAGTATGCGCCTGGATTGGGGCGGCGGTTGTTGTGATCGGCGAGCTGATCGTGGGCTCCTTTGCCTTCCTCTGGCCAAGAAAGACGCAGGGCAAAGGGGAAAAGATTTTTGTCGCAGGAAAGGTCAGGGATTTCAAGGTGGGTGAGGTCATCTATTTCCGTAAGGAGAAGACCTTCATCAAAAAACTGGAAGGAGGATTCCTGGCTTTTTCGGCTGTCTGTCCACACTTGAATTGTGTTGTCACCTGGAATGAAATGCTTAAAAAATTCGAATGTCCCTGTCACGGAGCCAAATTTGACCCGAATGGAGAGGTGATCGAGGGGCCTCCCCCCCGCCCCTTAGACCTTTATAAACTCCAGATCGTCGATGAAAAACTGGTGGTGGATACGGCAAGCCCCATGGTTAGAAAAAACTTCGATCCCTCTCAGATTGTGAAGGGGTGAGGAGACGATGGAAAAAAAGATCTTGTTGGCCATGATCCTGACCGTAGCGATGGCTATCTATCTGTCCATCTACTGGTTCATGGAACCCCGTCGTGTTCAGAAAGAGGGTGAAACCATGCGGCTGGAAGCTGTTGAAAAAGGCAAACCCCTCTATCTGACCCACTGCGCCAGGTGCCATGGAGAGACAGGAGGCCCTCAAAAAAGGATCAACGCCATCAATTCCAAAAACTATCTTGAGGCTGTGGATGACGCCATTCTTTATAAGATCGTTGAGCGCGGAATCCCACGGAGCGGGATGGTTGCGCTCGGCGAAAAGGATGGGGGGCCGCTCAACCAGGAGGAACTTAAGAATTTGGTAGCCTTTATTCGAAACTGGGAGAAGAAAGCGCCGGTATTGCCGGAAGAGCCCCCGGCTAAGGAACGATCCATCTTCATTCAGGAAGAAGTGGCCTATACCGGCTCCGAATCTTGCATCGGATGCCATGAAAGCCTCGATAAGAAACATGTCGATGCCTGGAGGAAGTCCTCCATGGCCAAACACGCCTTTTCCTACATCCGGACAGAGAAGGATAAAACCAAGTGCACACCCTGTCATGCCACCGGATATGACCCGGAAAAGAAAACCTATAAAGAGGAAAACGTGGGCTGTGAGGCCTGCCATGGCCCGGGAGAAAAGTATCAGGAGATGATGATGGGAAAGGATGCCCTGGAAGGCGGGAAGATCGCCAGGGAGAATGGCTTAAAATCCTGCACCCGATGCCATAAAGCCCATATCGGAAAAGAAGAACATATGGCTCTGGCAAGGAAAGGGCAACTGCCCTATCCATAAAAAAATAAATGACACAGGGAACCTGGATCCCTATTTAGTGTACTGCGTCAAAAGTTCCTTTCCTTTGATTGTCATTCCGGGCTTGACCCGGAATCCAGTATTTCTGATCTGGATTCCTGCTTTCGCAGGAATGACGGCCTCGGACCTAATGTAAAGAAGCGTTGGACGCACTACATTAGGAAGGGATGATATTTTAAGCAAAAGGAGGATAGATTCTATGAAGAAATTTTTAATAGTGGGATGCTCTCTTTTCCTTTCTGTTCTGATCCTTATTCCCTCTTTGACCATGGCCCAGGCCGCTTATGTCGGCTCCAAGAAATGCATGTCCTGCCACAGCGTAATTTATGAGACGTGGAAGGATACGCTTCACAACAAGTCTCAGCAGGTCTTAAGTCGCACCAATGACGCGCTGGTAGTCAATTGGAAAGGCATGATCAAACTTAAAGCTGGAAATATCCCGGAGGTGATAGTCAAATTGGAGGATGCGCCCGGGGGCATTCATCAGGCCACCTTAGTCGATGCAAAAGATCCTTCTAAAGAGGCCTCTTATTCTGTGGTAAGGACCTATGGGGGCTGGGGCTGGAAACAACGCTATCAAGTCAAGATCGGAAACCACCATTACATTCTTCCCTTCCAGTGGAACCAGGCGACCTCCCGGTGGGTCCCCTATAACCTGCAGAATTGGTATAATGAGGATGGCAGCATCAAACAACCCGCTGTAGGGAAATCCTTTGAAATGAGCTGCGCCGGCTGCCACAATACCGGCCTTGAATTGAAAAAGGTTGACTCAGGCTATGAATCGAAATATATGGAGCTCAATACCGGATGCGAAAAATGCCATGGTCCCGGCTCGGAACACGTCAAGTCTCCCAAGACCAAAGGGAGAATCATCGACCCCCGGAAACTGCCGTATGAAAGAGGCCTGGAGGTTTGCGGCCAATGCCATACAAGAGGGGTGAGCGTCCCGAATGGAACCTTTGAATACCCGTGGAATGACAAAGAGAACAAACCCTATAAATTAGGAGAACCCCTCTCCAAATACTACCAATTTAAGCCGGGGCTCTGGGGAGATCCGCAGGCCCATTCTAAATCCCATCACCAGCAGTGGCTTGACTTTCAAAAGAGCGGCCATTTCTACGGGCGGGTCCTCTGCTTTGATTGCCATAATCCCCATGGCGGGCCCAGTCGATCCCAGCTGACCAAGGCCGATTATAACAACACCCTCTGCCTCTCCTGCCATGCCAAAGATAAAAAGTTTGCCAATTCCTGGGCCATCCGGATCCATACCAAGCACAACTATGCTCCGGAGACCAGAGGGATCAGCCGATGTTCCTCCTGCCATTTAGTAAAAACAGCCGCTTCAGCAGAGGCAGGAGATATTCACAACCACGACTTTGGGATCATCAGGCCGATGGTGAGCCTGGAGATGTTCGAGAAAGACCCGAAAAATGTGGTCCCCAATTCGTGCAATGGGTGCCACACCGAATGGGGGAAAGACAAGGCAGGATACCAGGCGGGCGTAAAAGCCTACGAGACTCTCTTCTCAAAATAGAGGCAATCCGCCCTCTTTTTTTAAAAGAGGGCGGCAAAGAAGGGTCATTTAACAAAATAGCGAAAGGAGCTTGGATAGAATGAAAAAAATGGTAGGGTTGAAATGGTTGGTCTTGGTCTCTGTTTTGGTTCTCCTTCCATCACTTGCGATGGCTCAGGCAAAATACGTGGGCTCTGGGAAATGCGCCTCCTGCCATAAAGCTATTTATGGAACGTGGAAGGATACGCTTCACAACAAATCGCAGCAAATTCTGACCCCTGATAATGGCAGTGTTGTCGTCGACTGGAAAGGAACGGTCAAATTAAAGGCAGGCAAAATCCCGGAGGTCTCTGTCAAGTTAAGCCGGGGAGCTGACAGGTCCTATATGGCCACACTCATTGATGGAAAAGACCCATCCAAAGAAATCACCTATACCGTGGTGAGAACCTATGGAGGATGGGGCTGGAAACAGCGCTATCAAGCGAAGATGGGCAACCACCACTACATCCTTCCCATTCAATGGAACCAGGCCACTTCCAGATGGGTTCCTTACAACCTCCAAAATTGGTACAATGAAGATGGAAGTATTAAACAGCCTTCTATGGATAAATCATTTGAAATGAGCTGCGCAGGGTGCCACAACACAGGGCTGGAATTGAAGAAGGTTGATAAAGGATATGAGGCCAGCTATACGGAACTCAACACCGGGTGTGAGAAATGTCATGGCCCTGGCTCCGAACATGTCAAATCTCCCCAGACCAAAGGGAAGATCATCAACCCCCGGAAACTGCCATACGAACGGGGCTTGGAAGTTTGCGGCCAGTGCCATTCCAGAGGGGTGAGCGTCCCTGAGGGGATCATCGGATTTCCCTGGAACGACAAGGATAACAAACCTTATCAACTGGGCGAGCCTCTCTCCAAATATTATCAATTCAAACCAGGGGAATGGGGAGACCCTCAAGCCCATGCCAAATCCCATCACCAGCAGTGGCATGACCTATTGAGGAGCGCACACTTCCAGGCCAGGGTCACCTGCTCTGACTGCCATAATCCTCATGGAGGGGCCGGAGGATTCCAGCTTGTCAAATCGGATTCGAATAACACCCTCTGTCTCTCGTGCCACGGAAAAGATAAGAAATTTGCAAGCCCTGCAGCGATCCGGGAGCATACCAAGCATAACTATGCGCCCGAGACAAAGGGCACCAGCCGTTGCTCCTCCTGCCATATGGTAAAGACGGCAGGCTCAGCCGAGGCAGGGGATATTCACTCCCATGATTTCAAGATCATCAAACCCCATTTGAGTCTGGAGATGTTCAGAAAGGATCCTAAAAACATTCTTCCCAATTCCTGCAATGGATGCCACAAAGACCGTGCAGGCGATGAGGCCGGATTTTTAAAGGGGGCGCAGGCTTATGAAGCAAAGTTTGGGAAATAGAAACAACGGGAGGAGAGGCTTCCAATCGCTTCTCCCCTTTTTGAGACTGTTTCGTAATTCGCCATTCGCCCTTCGACTCACCGTTCGCCCTGAGGCTCTCGAAGGGACGAACGGTTCACTCAGGCCAGGCTCTGTCGAACCATGAACGGACTTACGACACAATCTCTTTATAAGGGAGAGAAAGGGAAAGCGAAATGAAAAAACGGGTCTTCATCATCTCTTTACTATTTCTTTTGGTCCCAACCATATCCATCGCCCAGGCGACCTACCAGAAAGAGGTTCGTCCTCTCATGGAGGCAAGATGTTCAAAGTGTCATGGGTCCGAGGCGCCTCTCGTGGATCAATTTAAGAAGGAGAAAGAGAAATTTACCAAGGAGAACAAAGGCCCCCGGATGGACCATTACGCCCTTTTACTGGAATTTGTGAAAGGCAAAGATGCCGGCGCCATCATGAGACGGCTCGATGATGGAAAAAGCAAAGAGGATAAAAAACCCGGGAATATGTATGTTTTTCTTGGAAAGGATGAAGAGGAGAGGCAGAAAAATCTGAAGACCTTCAAAGACTGGGTGGGCTCGTGGAATTTAAAAAGGAGAGCTGACCTGACCGAGGAAGAGTCAAAAAAGATCACCGCCCCCCAGTGAAATCCCCCCGGCTGGTGAGGAGAAAACTGAAATGGGAAGCAGGACATGGAATCTTGCTTCCCATTTTTTTCTCCTCCAGGGAGTATGTTCTCTTGACTGTAACCGGCAATCATAATAAATTGAGTTAATAATAGTTCCATAATTGAATAGACATCTGATTACCCCCATCCTTTCCCTCCCCCCTGCCTTCGCCGAAGCGGCTTCGCGCAGGCAGGCTGGAGGGGAGGGAGATTGTTGTGTTCCTCCCCTTTCAAGGGGGAGGTTAGGAGGGGGATGGGAATTTGGAGAGTTTCGTTGAAGGCCGTATACACCATTACGCCGAGTTTGCTGATTAAAAAAAAGAAAGACTTCACGGCCGGCATAAAATACCTGGAGAAGCTGGGGTTCAAAGTTCTCAATAAGAGACCCATCACCAAACTACCTTCCACTCGTAGGAAAGTGGCGCAAGTCCACGCCGCCTTTTTGAATAAAAAAGTAGAAATCATTCTTGCCCAACGGGGTGGATACAGCTCCATGAAGCTGCTTCCCCATTTGGATTTCAACCTCATCCGCAGCAACCCCAAGCTCCTGGCCGGGTTCAGCGATCTCAGCGCCTTGCTCAACGTCCTCTTTGAACGGACCGGTTTGATTACGCTCCACTCGCCCATGGTCATCAATTTTTCTCCGCCTTCCAGGTTCACGATCCGCTCGTTCTTAAACGCTGTGAATGGGTTCCCCGACAGAAACCTGTTTGAAGGGGCGCCGGTGAAGGTTCGCCGCCATGGAAGAGCCCGGGGGCGCCTGAAAGGGGGGAATCTGATTACCCTCACCGCCCTCATGGGTACAGAATGGGAAATCGATACAGAAGGGGCGATTTTGTTTCTTGAAGACGTTGACGAAAAACTGTATAAAGTCGATCGGTACCTGACCCAGTGGATTTTCGCTGGAAAACTGCGAAAAGTGAAGGGGCTCATCCTTGGGGATTTCAGAGGGATCAAGGATCAAGATGTTTACAATATCTTATCCAGCCAGATGAAGATCGATTTCCCGCTGGTCAGTTGCCCCTATATCGGACACGTGAAGAACAAGATCACCCTGCCCGTCGGCGCCCGGGTGGAACTCAATACTATGCAAAAAGCGCTTACCCTTCTATGAATACGATTTGGGTTTTGCTGATCGTAACCAGCGTTTTCTTCTCCTTCCTAAACGGCAGGCTGGGCGAATTTACAAAGTCCATTTTTGAGGGCGCGAAATCGGCAGTCGAGGTGAGTCTCTTCCTTCTGGGCATTGTTTCCCTCTGGCTGGGAATCACCAGAATCATCGAAGATTCGGGGCTGATCCACCGTCTCTCCGGCTTCTTTCAATATTTTGTGAGGCGGCTCTTTAAAAATATCCCCCCGGAACATCCTGCGATCACTTCCGTCACCTTGAACCTGCTGGCCAACTTTTTCGGGCTCGGGAACGCCGCCACCCCTCTCGGCATCAAGGCCATGCAGGACCTCAAAACCTTGCATCCGGGCGGTGAAACCATCACCTTTGAGATGATGGTTTTCATCGTAGTGAATACCGCCAGTATTCAACTGATCCCGTTCACCGTGATCGGCATCCTTGCAGATTACGGATCCAAAGATCCGTCGGCCATTGTCCTGCCGACCCTGCTGGCAACTTTCCTGTCGGCCCTCTTTGCTCTCGGAATCCTGTTCGCATTCAGGAGGGTCCTTAAATGAAAACGGTCAGTTTGATTTCGCAGCTCATCATTCCGTTCTTTATCCTGTTTACGATTCTGTATGGGTGCGCCAGGAGGGTGAGAGTTTACGATTGTTTCATCTCCGGCGCAAAAGGCGGGCTGGGCGTGGTCATCAGGATATTTCCATACCTCCTGGCAATCTTCGTGGCGGTCAAAGCTTTTCAAGCCTCGGGGGCCTTTGAATTTGCCCAGGAACTTCTCCGGGGAGTCCTGGAAGCCTTCCATGTTCCCATCGATGTCGTCTCGATCAGCCTCATTAAACCCCTGTCTGGAAGCGCTTCCCTGGGCGTGTTCACAAATATCGTCAAGACAAACGGTCCGGATTCCCTGGCCGGCAGGATTTCTGCGGTCATCATGGGGAGCGCGGAAACAACCTTTTACGTACTGGCGGTTTACCTGGGGGCGGTGGGGATGAAGAGGACAAGATATCTGGTTCCGGTCTGCATCCTCGCCGACCTGTTCGGGATCATCATCGCGATCAGCATTGTGAAATTCTTTTTTCATTAGGACTAATGGACTTGAGATGTGCAGGATGCTTGGCTTGAAAAACTTCGTTTTTCGAAGACATCAGAAGATCCTGGAAAATTTCTTCGAACTGGCCAAAGCCGGGAAATTTCTGCCGGGCGATGCGCCTGGCCATCTGGACGGCTGGGGGATCGGGTTCTACAAGAACGGGAAAGCAGTTGTTCACAGGAGCGGAGGCTCCATTCTAGAGGAGAAGCAGGAATTCTTTGAAATCTGCGAAAAGGTTAAAGCGTCAAAAACCCTTCTTCTTCACCTTCGGAAATCCTCCTGGAGCGGCACTTCCAAGCTTGTTCATGCCCATCCCTTTGCGTCTGGAAATATTCTCTTCGCCCATAACGGGACGATTCGGGATTTCAAACCCCTGCGTAAAGAGATCACCCACGATCGGCCATCCCCCGAAGCGCTGGACAGCGAAGTCTATTTCCGCTACGTGATGAATTTTATTCCTTTGGGCCTGGCGAAAGGTTTCCGGAAGGCAGCAGGCCATATTAAAACAAACCATACGCACTCCTCCCTGACCTGCCTTTTTGCCGACGGAAACCTGCTCTATGGGTTTCGGGAATACACCAAAGACCCATGGTATTATTCCCTGTATTATGCTTCCGATGAAGAGGCAAGCATCGTCGCCTCCCAGCCGGTTTCCCCGAGCCTGCGCTGGAAAATGCTCCCCAAGGGGAAACTCTTTGTCTTCTGAATTCCGAATTCCGACCCAAAAACAGAGATAGGAATTCTCCATCAATCCCCTCTCCCTTGACGGGAGAGGGTTAGGGTGAGGGTGATAAATCACCAGAATGGTTACCCCTCCCCTTATTAGTCCCCTCCCGCAAGGGGAAGGGATTTACGGTGGACGGTAAAATTCTATGTCGGGATTTGGGTCCGATATATAGATTGACAAATGTCATTTGTTGTAATACAATATGTATCACAAATAATGGAAAGGGGTGATGAAGAATGCCTCTCAGCGTACGTCTCGATAAAAAGACCGATTCTTTGCTTGAGCAGACCGCCTTAACACTTAAGACTAGCAAGGCCGAAGTGATTAAACGATCACTCTCGGATTACTGTGCCCGTGTTCTCGCTGGAAGACGGAAGCAACCTTATGAAATGATAAAAGATCTATTGGACAAACCCGGAAGCGGAAGGAGTGATCTTTCTTCAAGAAGCGAAGAGATTCTACGGCAAAGATTCAGGAGGAAAACTTGATTCTTATCGATACGGGTCCCATCGTTGCTTTATTTGATAAGGACGACCGGTATCATACCCAATGCCTTGAAATTCTCAAGGAAATGAGAGAGCCTCTTGTAACCACATGGCCTGTCCTCACAGAATGTTTTTACCTGCTAAATTTTTCATGGGAAGTTCAAGATAGTCTTTGGCTTTTTATCCGGAGAGGTGGAATCGAAATTTATCACCTCGGACAAGACCTCCTTATACGGTGCCACGAGTTGATGAAACAATATAGCGACCTGCCAATGGATTTAGCCGATGCAACCCTGGTGGCGCTTGCAGATTTTCTCGAAGTCCATAAAGTATTCACCCTCGACCATAAGGATTTTTCAATTTACCGGTTCAAACAAAAAAAACGCTTTACACTTATCCCCTCAATAATTTGATTTTAACCATATCCCTCGTAATCCAAATTAACCGGTTGATTCATCCCCGCGTGTGCGGGGAACACGTTCCGGGTTCCAGCATGATACAGACGAGCCCTCCTACAGGAATGTGAGTTCGAACTCCGTTTTTATCCACAACAACGAAGGCCCCATCGAGAACGTCAATGTTACCTTTTTCCACGTGGGCCACCGAAATGCGGTCCTTGATGGGAATAGGTTTAAGGGGAGGAAGAATGGGTTCGGTCATGGCGCAATCACTTCCTTTCTATCTTCTTCATTCCCTGGGGAGTTGTCAGATAGTTTTCGCGTGAGACGACCCGCCTGCCGGTTTTCTGTTCAAGGTCTTTTCTTGCTTTGCCGGCGACTTCTCCTCCCTTACGTGCAGAATGCTTGCTTTCTTGAAATCCTTTCGCATCATCAACCCGCGTTATTTCGGTCGTAGCCGCTTCGCCCAGCATTGAAAATATGAGCTCGAGATCGTTCATATGATCCCGAAGATTTTCTCGTTTCAGCCCTTTTATTTTCTTGTGTTTTCCCGGTGTTATGCCGAAGGCGGCTTTTGCGATCTCGGCGGTAAGTATCGCGTACTCCCTCTCACGCCTTACCTCCCTATTTTTCCACTCCTCCGTAAGCTCTTCCCTGATAGCAATGCCGCGCATCCGCTTTTCAATCCAATCATCGGAATAACCCTTCGCCTTATAGAGTGTCCGCGTCCTCTTCGTTCCCAGCTCCGGGTCTTCGATCTCCTGCACCCGCTCGTAGCCAACCTTTGCCAGCCAGCGCTTGAAAGGCTCGGCTTTGGGCGAGGGAACTGACTGAATGATGCGAAAGATGCCTTCAGTGTTGGCACAATCGGTTTCTCTCAGTTTTCCGTCCGGAGCAAGCAACTTCAACCCGTGACAAAGTGTCACGACTTCACTTCCTTCTCCCCTGAGTCTTTGTTTCAATTTCCTCCAGTATGCTCCAGCATCTGCGCTTTCAGTCAGAACAGCGCATACATCCACAATTGAAAACCACCACTCATTGCTGTGAAGTGTCTTTCTAATTTCCTTCCCCTTAAAAACTGCTATATTTGTCTCCATTGTAGGATCTCCTTATCGAATCTGTGCTTAATGACCTTGTTTTAATGGAATCCGCTTTCTAACGGTGATGATCATGAATCTTTGCCCTAAGTCAATGCGGTTTCAATCCTTGTTTTAATGGAACCCGTCCTCTAACCTGGACTCCATCATCAGATTGAAAGGAGAAAGAGAGTTTCAATCCTTGTTTTAATGGAACCCGTCCTCTAACCAATGCTGATTTGCACCGTACTATAAGGTCCGCAATGTTTCAATCCTTGTTTTAATGGAACCCGTCCTCTAACTCAACAAGACTGTATCTACCCAGGGAGATATTCAGAGGGGTTTCAATCCTTGTTTTAATGGAACCCGTCCTCTAACCCACAAGCGAGCTTGAGACGGTCTTGGATTCGTCAGTGTTTCAATCCTTGTTTTAATGGAACCCGTCCTCTAACTCCGCTCCTATCAAGGGTTTGCTGGCGATAGATTATGGGTTTCAATCCTTGTTTTAATGGAACCCGTCCTCTAACCCTTCTCACCGGCAGCCTCGGCTTCAAGGGCGGCCCTGTTTCAATCCTTGTTTTAATGGAACCCGTCCTCTAACGCAATATGGATTTTGGCAAGAAGTTTTTGAACCGGCAGTTTCAATCCTTGTTTTAATGGAACCCGTCCTCTAACTCCTCCTTTCCCCGTAGGCCGGTAGGACAGCCAGGATTGTTTCAATCCTTGTTTTAATGGAACCCGTCCTCTAACATCCGCATTTAGGGCAGTACATTTTTACCTCTCTTGTTTCAATCCTTGTTTTAATGGAACCCGTCCTCTAACATATACATTAAGAGCGCATCTGGCAAAGGGGCCCTGTGTTTCAATCCTTGTTTTAATGGAACCCGTCCTCTAACTCCTATGCCACAGACAAACCAGAGCAGGCAAAGCAGTTTCAATCCTTGTTTTAATGGAACCCGTCCTCTAACTGTGTCGGGATACTTCTTTAGGCATCCCATCGATCTTGTTTCAATCCTTGTTTTAATGGAACCCGTCCTCTAACCTTCCCTCCTTGATCCACCCAATCATTGGAATTGGGTTTCAATCCTTGTTTTAATGGAACCCGTCCTCTAACGGGATGAAGATTTATTTCATGCTGCTAACTGTTTATTGTTTCAATCCTTGTTTTAATGGAACCCGTCCTCTAACTTGACCTGGTATGGCCGTTCGAGATCGAATCCTGGGGTTTCAATCCTTGTTTTAATGGAACCCGTCCTCTAACCCTTCTCACCGGCAGCCTCGGCTTCAAGGGCAGCCCTGTTTCAATCCTTGTTTTAATGGAACCCGTCCTCTAACCAACACTTGTAAAAACCACTTCTTGACAGCCAACCTGTTTCAATCCTTGTTTTAATGGAACCCGTCCTCTAACACTCTTAACCGAGATTACTAAAACCTATCTCTATTGTTTCAATCCTTGTTTTAATGGAACCCGTCCTCTAACAGAAATGATCTGTCTTGAAAAAATCGCTTGACTTTAGTTTCAATCCTTGTTTTAATGGAACCCGTCCTCTAACATACATGGATAAATAGAAACATCTGAAGCATTCGTGTTTCAATCCTTGTTTTAATGGAACCCGTCCTCTAACCAGAATGCATGCCAGATATATTTTTCTTGCCTCCCGGTTTCAATCCTTGTTTTAATGGAACCCGTCCTCTAACCCGCTCTCTTTCAGGGCCGACCAGTGCAAAGCTACCTGGTTTCAATCCTTGTTTTAATGGAACCCGTCCTCTAACGTTGAGGGTCCGCTTATTTCATCCCATCCCATTATAGTTTCAATCCTTGTTTTAATGGAACCCGTCCTCTAACTATTTAATGCCTGCTTGTAAGATCGGGCTTGACTGTTGTTTCAATCCTTGTTTTAATGGAACCCGTCCTCTAACCAGGTAAGACGGCCCTGCTGTTAAACCTATGTTGGAGTTTCAATCCTTGTTTTAATGGAACCCGTCCTCTAACGGGATGCACCTCAAAGGGTTCTCTGTCTGCGAAATTGTTTCAATCCTTGTTTTAATGGAACCCGTCCTCTAACTCGAATTTCATTTGGTGTCATAATTCAATTATAAAGTTTCAATCCTTGTTTTAATGGAACCCGTCCTCTAACATGACAAGTTTTTCATCGTTTTATGCCGGCCCTGGTGTTTCAATCCTTGTTTTAATGGAACCCGTCCTCTAACAAAGAGAGAGTGTAGGGAGTTTAAACTGGAGAGGAGGGTTTCAATCCTTGTTTTAATGGAACCCGTCCTCTAACCTCGATTTCTATCATGGTCACCTCCCATTAATTTGGGTTTCAATCCTTGTTTTAATGGAACCCGTCCTCTAACCCCTTTGGTTGATGCTGGATATGGGAAAAAGGAGGTGTTTCAATCCTTGTTTTAATGGAACCCGTCCTCTAACTCAGACATTACAAAATTGGACACCAATGCAGGCGAGTTTCAATCCTTGTTTTAATGGAACCCGTCCTCTAACACAAGAGTTTACGGAAACCCTTCAACAAGCCAACTTGCCGTTTCAATCCTTGTTTTAATGGAACCCGTCCTCTAACTGCCCGAAAGCCTCTGGGCTATTCCGAAGATGAGATGTTTCAATCCTTGTTTTAATGGAACCCGTCCTCTAACATTAAAATGCGAATTGCTTTTCGGAAAGATTGGATCGAGTTTCAATCCTTGTTTTAATGGAACCCGTCCTCTAACGACAAGAAAAAGCTCGTCGAGCGAGTGGCGCCAAAATGTTTCAATCCTTGTTTTAATGGAACCCGTCCTCTAACAAAGGAGAACGAAGAGGGGGTATTGTAAGGGCAGATGTTTCAATCCTTGTTTTAATGGAACCCGTCCTCTAACCAATCGGCATCCTCTCCGTAGGAAAGATACGGAGAAGTTTCAATCCTTGTTTTAATGGAACCCGTCCTCTAACGTGTGATTGTATCTTAATGTATTTCATCCTCCGAGTTTCAATCCTTGTTTTAATGGAACCCGTCCTCTAACATAATAATGATTCGTTTCATGGGAGCCCTCCTTTAAGTTTCAATCCTTGTTTTAATGGAACCCGTCCTCTAACTACTGCAGAGGTATGTCATTGGAAGGTACTCCAAGGTTTCAATCCTTGTTTTAATGGAACCCGTCCTCTAACTTTTACTCTGCATATCCCAAAAAACAAACCCAAACAAGTTTCAATCCTTGTTTTAATGGAACCCGTCCTCTAACAAACCGTCCCATATTTATCCAACATAGGTTGAGAAGGTTTCAATCCTTGTTTTAATGGAACCCGTCCTCTAACACATAATGGAAAAACATAATGACAGAGGGAAAAAGAACAAAGTTTCAATCCTTGTTTTAATGGAACCCGTCCTCTAACGGCAAGAGACATCTGGGTAACGCCAGCCCTTAAAAGGTTTCAATCCTTGTTTTAATGGAACCCGTCCTCTAACTAGTGAGTAAGGCATTACCAGTCCCTTCGCTTGATGGTTTCAATCCTTGTTTTAATGGAACCCGTCCTCTAACTGAGCGGGTTTTACCGGCGGCACCGGGGCGGACTCGGTTTCAATCCTTGTTTTAATGGAACCCGTCCTCTAACTCGAGCGTGGTTATTTCATGAGCGCTCTGGATTCGTGTTTCAATCCTTGTTTTAATGGAACCCGTCCTCTAACATCGATGCAGACCGATGTCGGGATCATCACTCCGGAGTTTCAATCCTTGTTTTAATGGAACCCGTCCTCTAACAATGGTTGAGCCATTTTATTGAACCTCCTTATTTTTGTTTCAATCCTTGTTTTAATGGAACCCGTCCTCTAACGTTTGGGACAACTTCGGCCTGTGCAAGCATGTCAAGTTTCAATCCTTGTTTTAATGGAACCCGTCCTCTAACATGAATTTCCTGGATGGACGAACAAGAAGCTACGGGGTTTCAATCCTTGTTTTAATGGAACCCGTCCTCTAACGATTCGATTACGGGGGATCGGAGAGAATGTTTGACAGTTTCAATCCTTGTTTTAATGGAACCCGTCCTCTAACTTCCGAACATCTTGCTGGAATGATTATGTCAAAGTTGTTTCAATCCTTGTTTTAATGGAACCCGTCCTCTAACAATCCCACCCTCTCCGCCAAATAGCCCTTGAAATTATGTTTCAATCCTTGTTTTAATGGAACCCGTCCTCTAACTGAACTGCCCTTGTGGGGGAAAAATAATCAAGTTGAGTTTCAATCCTTGTTTTAATGGAACCCGTCCTCTAACGATAAATCGTCAACCACTGCATTGCAGATAGGGTAGTTTCAATCCTTGTTTTAATGGAACCCGTCCTCTAACTCTTCGAGCTTTGTATCTTTCAGGCCCGTCCTTTGAAGTTTCAATCCTTGTTTTAATGGAACCCGTCCTCTAACCTTCAGGCTGGTATGTCGTCACCGGGCCATGCTGGTGTTTCAATCCTTGTTTTAATGGAACCCGTCCTCTAACTCATGTGCGCTGTCGGGTGCGTTGTGATTGAGCAGAGTTTCAATCCTTGTTTTAATGGAACCCGTCCTCTAACCTGTTCCGGCGCTCCCATCTGGTACAGTTATACTAAAGTTTCAATCCTTGTTTTAATGGAACCCGTCCTCTAACTCCTGCAGCAGGGCCCTGAGCTACAGGAGGTTTCCGAGTTTCAATCCTTGTTTTAATGGAACCCGTCCTCTAACGAATACTTCCTGGTGGGAAATTGCTGGCGATCGAGGGTTTCAATCCTTGTTTTAATGGAACCCGTCCTCTAACTCATCCCTCCCTTCGGCTTTGGCGATAGCTTGTCTGTTTCAATCCTTGTTTTAATGGAACCCGTCCTCTAACGGCAGAACAATAAATCTCCCTGCCGCTGACATTGGGGTTTCAATCCTTGTTTTAATGGAACCCGTCCTCTAACTTATCCTCAGATTCCCCCCAGTACCTGGATATTGGCGGTTTCAATCCTTGTTTTAATGGAACCCGTCCTCTAACCGGGGAGCCGGGATGCAACGTCGTGACGCCGCTGGTGTTTCAATCCTTGTTTTAATGGAACCCGTCCTCTAACAGAATAAGCCTACCGTTGGAGACTCAATCAACAAGTGGTTTCAATCCTTGTTTTAATGGAACCCGTCCTCTAACTCTTGGAACAAAAGGCGGAGACCAGAACTACCCTCAATGTTTCAATCCTCGTTTTAATGGAACCCGTCCTCTAACACTTGTAGGTATGAAGTCTATGGCCATCCGTAGCAAGTTTCAATCCTTGTTTTAATGGAACCCGTCCTCTAACAAGATAGGAATAGGCATGGCTGGAAGCCCCATCAGGTTGTTTCAATCCTTGTTTTAATGGAACCCGTCCTCTAACTGGGAAGTTACCAACTCAAAGGTGATTGCAATTTGTGTTTCAATCCTTGTTTTAATGGAACCCGTCCTCTAACAAAGAGTTGACGCAAAAGGCCATTGAATTAGCCGAGTTTCAATCCTTGTTTTAATGGAACCCGTCCTCTAACTCATGTAAGATACTCTGCATAGCCACATTGTCTGCAAGGTTTCAATCCTTGTTTTAATGGAACCCGTCCTCTAACTTGAGCAAAAAAGCCAGGTCATTTGCAGTCCTCACATGTGTTTCAATCCTTGTTTTAATGGAACCCGTCCTCTAACTTGTGCAGGGGGATAGTAGGTATCTTCGGGGAGTGATGTTTCAATCCTTGTTTTAATGGAACCCGTCCTCTAACATTACAGCGTAAGAACCGGAGAGAAGGGCGCATTTAAGTTTCAATCCTTGTTTTAATGGAACCCGTCCTCTAACCATCACTCGTATAACCTTCCAACCGAAACCCGGGAGTTTCAATCCTTGTTTTAATGGAACCCGTCCTCTAACTATTATTGAACTTTTCAATGTTAATAACTCTGTGGAGTTTCAATCCTTGTTTTAATGGAACCCGTCCTCTAACTTGATAATGGTTGAGGCATGTTTGTTTCCTCCTTTTTGTTTCAATCCTTGTTTTAATGGAACCCGTCCTCTAACTTGACGGAGGTTAAGGATCGAGACATCGATGCTATGTTTCAATCCTTGTTTTAATGGAACCCGTCCTCTAACCGCACCTGTTTCTTACTTTCTTGAAATATAGAGATTTTCTCGATTTTTGGGACTGGGTTTCTTATTAAAATTAAAGCGTCAAACCCAATAAAAATATCCAATTCTCCCCCTCTTTTTCATGGTTTCTTTTCAACAAACCTCCTATAATCTCAAATATTTCGACCCCATATTACTCTAAACGCAAATATTTCTGTAGCAACAGTCAATGCAGTGAGCTGCAGAACTCGCCTTTTTGGGATAATAACCCTTTGAAATAATTCTAAGAACTTCCTTAATAAGGCTCTTACCCTTTTCAAAGTCATCGTTGCAAAAGAGGATTTCTTTGATGAAATTTTTGCTCCTGATGTAACAAACATATCCTCTATTTACCTCGTTGCCGTAATTTTCCATTATCAGGAGCGCATATAGGGTTGATTGATACTTGTGGGTCTGAAAGACCCAATCTTTATATTCTGCAAACTTGTAATCCAGCGGCGCCAACGTCCCATCCGAAAAGGAAAGAACCTCATCCACCTCCCCTCTCAGATGAAGAACAGAAGAGGTCATGTAAACTGAAATATCTTTGGACACACACCCTAATTTCTTCCTCAAATACTCCCTATTAATCTTGGATTTCTCCTCATGGACCTCCCGCCCTTTTATAACTTTATATCTTTCATCCTCATGTTGTGGGATATCGAGGCACTTCATAAAATAGATGAATCGCGGGCAATAAAGATATTCAATCACATCAGAGGGGGTAATAAAAATTTCCTCCCGGACGAATCCCCTCTCCTGCAGCGAATGCTCCTCTTCAGAAAAATTTTGCAATGACCTCATCCGTCACCAAACTCTTATCAAATGCCTGGCCTAAAAGTTTTACCTTCTTAAAATCATCCTCGCACATTGGAAAGATATAGACCGAATCCACCTCTTCGTCGATTAAATCTTTGGATTTGATCGAAAGCTCATCAATCTCATTTCTGTTCAGATTCCCTAAAAAAGCGCTCTTCTGAACTCTATAGAGACCATATTGTTTGCAAGCTCTGGCTACTAGGGTTCTTGTTTTGTCCTTAACGATGTCATAGATCACCCAGACCAGCATTTTCCTCACCTTTGATTAAACTATTGGCAATTCTGTGGCACTCAAATTGAATGATATCCCGATTCTTGATATTTCTTCCGCGATACCGAACTCCTTTCTCAAAGGTCTCATTCAATTCCTGGATCAACGCCGCTTTTCCTTCCTTGTTCAGCGTGAGGCCGTTTTTGATCTCGTCACAATATTCCTTCTTCGCCTTTCTCTGACTGAACATATAAACGACTGTCTCATCAACAAGATATCTGAACATCTCAATTAAATCGAATACCAGCGATTTCTTATTGTAGTGGTCTGTATGGATGATTCCCACATAAGGGTCGAGGCCCGCAATGATACAGGCTTTTTCCACCATCGAATAGAGAACCCCGTACCCATAATTGAGAAAGCAGTTAAATTCATCCTTGGCGGGCATACGGCTTCGGCCATTGAACTTAAAGCGGTCCGGCATGATGAAACTGAGGGCATCAAAATAGGTCTTTCCTGCAGCTCCTTCGAAACCCATTATACTTCCCCTCTTCTCATCAATGGTCCCATTTAAGGTGTCCATCTTTTGTCGAATCCCATCAAAAGTTGAAAGGTAGTCTTCTAACTCCTCTTCCTTCTGAGGCCGCGAATTCTTGAGTCGCTTCAAGAAATCGATCTGGTGATCCATCTTGGTCATCATCCATTCTTTGGCCAGGTTTAATCCTCTTTCGTCATTGGCAATCTCTAACTGCTTCCGGCGGATGAGCGTAGTGCTTCCCAGTTTTGAATGCCACACCCGCCCAAAAGGATCTCCGAACTCATCAAGGAAAATCACATCAATATTATTATCCATAGCCAGCTTGATGGCGTCGGTTGAAAGAAAGGCGCTCGTCGTGATCATAATCGTTTGAACTTTCTTCGCTGACACCTCAAACACCTGCTCATCGGTCTTAACGAGGAAATTCCCTTCCTTCTTCCTTAGGTAAGAACCAGGTGTATTGATCACCAACTGCATAACACTGAAACCTCATGGTTTTTCATTAAGTTTAATTTGAATAGCCTCCCAGATTTCGTTCAGCCCCAAACGTCCTGCCCAGTGGTCAATATATGCACGGTCGATCTCCTCTCCACTTACCTCCAGAATTCCTGTAATATCACGGAGATGTTTTTCCGACCCTCCCTCTTTGTAGAACTCCATCTTTTTAATGATTACATCCTCGGGAGAGGCAAAATACGTATCTTGATCAGGGAATAGAGCGCCCCTGTTTCTACGGGCAAATTCCGTTTTAGAAAATGGCGTTGTCTTTAGCAGAATGATGTCAATTTTCAGTCCGGAAGTGCTATGAAGAATGTTGAATTGACCTCGCCTTTTAATTTCCGCCTCTATCATTTCCTTGTCACAATAAAATTCAATTGATGGGAAATAGGTGATGAAAGTTTCAACCTGCGCAGGGTTTATATCAGCTACGATATCAATATCTCTCGTGAAGCGAGGTTCGCCATAATATGCGGACGCTTGAGAACCGGTAATCATATAAGGAATCCCTGTAGCTTCTAAAGCTCGTATAACCAAACGGACGAGTTCACTTTGATCCATATGTAACCCGCTTCACAATCTCTTTCCGGATCTCCTCTTCTGTCCATTCAGGATGCTTATTTTTCAGATAGGCCCTGATTGTCTTCTCATAAAAAGTCCACGCATCCCAGACCATGTTCAGGCGTTCCATGCCTGATTTTGCCTTCAGTATTTTTACAATCCTATCATCCACGACCTCGATCTGTCCTTTATCTAACCGCAACGTCTTCATTTTACTCCTTATCTTCTTACTGATAACTGGTCACTGAACACTGTTCACTCTCTTTACCGTCCCAAACCCCCGCGACACCGACTTCCCAATCCCCCAATAATCCGGAATCTCAAAATTCACAGAGAAATTCCCAAGGAAGCCAAGCATGGGAGTACCTTTGAGAGATGTTTTAACTTCCTTGAGATTATTTATGTGAGCTTCGATGGGTGCAGGCACCGTATACCCCAAACTCTTCGACATCGAAATAATATTCCCGATGAGAATCTTCTCTAGGAGATCCTTCTTCTTCCCCCAGCCTCCAAGCATTTTGTATTTTTGGTAGTTCTTTTCATTTAAAGCAAGCCAGGGGGTGAGGAAGGAGTAGGATTGAACAGTCTCAGTGGTTTTTATTGAGATATGATGAAATTCTAATTCTGTATTGAGGATAGTATAATATTCATACCCTAAAAAAAGTGTTTTTGTTGCCAGTTCAAGATTGGCAAGGAGTTCTGCTCCATTTTTGAATCCAACAAGCAGACATTCACCATTAATTATCTTATACTGTACAAGAGGATGGTGGTAATCAATTTTCCCGTCTTCACGATGTTGATGAAGTAATCGTTCTTCGGGATAGAGATTGGACACTGCTCCGCGCAAGTCTTTGGTTTTAACTTTCCGATCAAGCAGTCGGTCAAACTTGAGTTTGAGAATACAGAGTCTTATTTTATCATTCATAATATTAACACTTCCCCAGTAGAATCATCATCTAAAACCAAACCTTGATCCTTAGAATAAAATCTATCGTGTAATATCCACTGTCCCAAATATTCAGTTGCAATATCCTGTGGATCAAATCCGCGTTTTGCATATACACTAACCGAAATTTTTGTTATCCTGCCTGCAATTGCTCGCCATGCCTCTCTCCGCTTCCAACGGTCGTCTATATTATTTGCTTTTGTCATCTCATCTTTTAATTCAGGATCCTGTTTTATAACAAGAAAGGTGTATTTCTCCCGTTCTTTTCCCCGAAGTAGTTCTTTGACAGACTTATCTTCCTCCCATCTGGCAAATTTTTTAAGATGCTCCATCCCTGTATCCTTCTTTGTGGTCAACATCTCAAAGTAGCGATCTGCAAGAGGTAGAATATCCTTTTCTTCAATCTCTGTAATCTCCTCTGTTAGTTGTCGGGTAACCTGCAAATGAACATCATCGTACACCATATCGGAATACCGCTTCCCCTGTTCATTGCTCAGGTCAACGACCTCAACAGTTGCCGGATGAGATAGTCTGCCGTTGCGATTACAACGGCCAGCAATTTGGATTAAGCTGTCAAATGGAGCAAAGTCTCGAATTACAAAATCCATATCAATGTCACCCCCTGCCTCTATGCACTGAGTTGACACAACAATACAGGGATTATCTTCCTTGATAGTCTTTATAGCATCTAACCTATCCTGTGGAGTTACATCTG
>MGQQ01000028.1 GCA_001798855.1 Deltaproteobacteria bacterium RBG_16_49_23
AACAAAGTGGGCAAAGAAGGTGTGATCACAGTAGAGGAAGCGAAGGGAATGGAGACGACGCTCGATGTGGTAGAGGGGATGCAATTCGATCGGGGATATCTCTCTCCTTACTTTGTCACCGATCCTGAGAAGATGGAAGCGGTCCTTGAGAACGTTTACATCCTTCTCAATGAGAAGAAAATCTCCAATATGAAAGATATGCTTCCCATCCTGGAACAGATTGCCAAAATGGGGAAACCCCTTTTAATCCTTGCCGAGGATGTGGAAGGAGAGGCCCTGGCCACCCTGGTGGTCAACAAACTTCGTGGAACTCTTAAATGCTGCGCCGTGAAAGCCCCTGGTTTCGGCGACCGGAGAAAGTCAATGTTAGAAGACATCGCCATCCTCACCGGAGGAAAGGCCATCTCTGAAGACCTGGGAATCAAACTGGAAAATATTAAACTGAACGATCTGGGCCAGGCCAAGCGGATTGTCATCGACAAAGACAATACGACGATCGTCGACGGAGCCGGCGACAAGGACGACATCGAGGCCAGGGTGAAGCAGATCCGCGCTCAGATCGAAGAGACGACCTCCGATTATGATCGGGAGAAACTCCAAGAGCGATTAGCCAAGATCATCGGAGGGGTGGCAGTGATCAATGTCGGAGCCGCAACAGAGACAGAAATGAAGGAGAAGAAGGCCCGTGTCGAAGACGCCCTCAATGCAACCCGTGCCGCCGTAGAGGAAGGGATCGTGCCTGGAGGCGGCGTCGCATACCTTCGCTGCCTTCCCGCACTGGATAAAATGAAGTTAGAGGGAGATAAGAAGATCGGGGTCGATCTTGTGAAAAGATCCTTAGAAGAACCTATCCGCCAGATCGCCAATAATGCGGGTCAGGAAGGGTCTGTGGTCACAGAGAAAGTGAAGAACGAAAAGGGATCTTTTGGATTCGATGCTGCACAGGATGAGTATACGGATATGATCAAGGCAGGGATCATCGATCCTACCAAAGTGGTCAGGTTGGCCCTTCAAAATGCGGCTTCCGTCGCATCGTTGATGATCACCACTGAAGCCATTGTGGCCGAGAAGCCGGAGAAGAAAGCCCCTTATCCCCAGATGCCTCCGGGGGGTGGAATGGGTGGTATGGGCGGAATGGGTGATATGTACTAAAAGTCAGGAGTTGAATCGGGTTAAAAAACGGCCTGGAAAACCTTCCAGGCCGTTTTTTTATTCCCCGGGAGGGAGCCCTCTTTTTATATCTCAGGAACTTTTCTAAACTTCTGTTGTCTTATCATGTCATGGACAGGCGAACGAAAACAGGAACAAATAGATCAAGATTATTGGAACTATCGTATCAACTTAGCTGTTTGAAATCGTTTTATAAAATCCCTCCCAACCGTCCGGCGCCAAAGTCCCAATGCTTCGTTTGGCGTCAGCAGTGCGGCTCTGGACGGCGGCGCCTCCCTTTGCCAAAGCCTGCCTGCGCGAAGCGCTCCGGCGAAGGCAAGGGAGAGGAAAGATTTCCCCCCTTTTGCCCTCCGGGTCAGAGACCGCTCTGGGTCGGAGACCAAAGGGGGATAAAGGGGGATTAGATTAGTTTTTTCAAAGCGGTTAAATGATTCGAACTATTGAATTCAATTACTGGAAAATAATTTCTACTTGCAATTATTTTTAAAGGGATTTAATATTCCGTCTGAAGTGGAAGAGAGAGATTTACCCATCGACTTTCGGCATCTTGAAACGTTCTGCCGGGTCGCCCATTTAAGGAGTTTTTCAAAGGCGGCGGAAGACCTCTTCCTCACCCAGCCCACGGTAAGCGGTCACATCCTCGCCCTGGAAAAATCGCTGTCGATCCGTCTCTTCGACCGGACCGGAAGAGGGGCCCATTTAACAAAGGCAGGGGAAATCTTCCACCGGTTTGCCCTTAAAATCCTCACCTCCCGCAAGGAATTGATCAATGCCCTCAGCGAATTTTCCCGGGGGATCAGAGGAGAGCTCTCTCTGGGGGCAAGCACCATCCCCGGAGAATATCTCCTGCCCAGGTTGATGGGGGATTTTAAAAAGGAACACCCCCATTTTACCCTCTCTCTCAAGATCGCCGATACCAGCGAGGTCGTTCAATATGTGCTGGAAGGAATCGTGGAATTTGGTTTAACCGGTGCGAAACTGAATCACCCTTCCCTTCATTATGAAAGATACATAGAGGACGAAATCATCATCGTAAGCCCTCCGGACCACCCCCTCAGCCGAAAAAAAAGAGTGGAGGTGGAAGATCTGCTGAGAGAACCCTGGATCATCCGGGAGGAGGGCTCAGGAACTCAGATGGCCGTCGAAAAGATATTGAGGAAGAGAGGGAAGAGCCTGAAACAATTCGATGTGGCAATGGAATTGGGAAGCACCTCTTCGTTAAAGGAGGGAGTGAAGGCGGGATTGGGTCTGGCCTTCATTTCAAAGAGAGCCGCAGAAGAGGAATTGAACCGGAGACTTCTTTTAAGAATCGATGCCGAGGGAGTAGACCCCATCCTCCGGCAGATTTATATCGTTTCACATCGCGGACGGACACCCTCTCCCATTGGGATGGCATTTCTCCGGTTTCTCAGAAAGAGCAAGGAGGCGTAGACCCGGAGGTTTTCTTAAAAAGAATTTTTCCTGAAATCAGCGGGTAAGAAATAAAGATGAATTTGCCAGGGCAAAACGCTACGGACCGGTTTCTCGCCACCTTCGGGGTCTCCCTGTTGTTTCATTTTGCTATTGTCATCTTTCTCAGCTTGAATCCGTGGCCGGACATGATGAAAGTCCGGCCCACTGCCTATACGGTAACCCTCATGCCTGTTTCCGTACCTGAGACTGAAATTCCAAAGCCCCCCGCCCCACCCGTTCTTAAAGAAGAAAAAATCAAACCTGTTGAAAAGGTGAAACCGATTCAAAAGCCAAAAAAAGAGGACATTGTCGAAAAGGTGAAAAAGAAGGAGAAGGAGAGAGATACAGAATCCCTCAAACACCTTCAAGAAGCCCTCGAGGAGATTCGAAAGAAAGCGGCCCTTGACGAGATACAGAAACGGATGGCCAAAAGGGTGGTAACGACGCCCGCTCCCCCTCCTGCAATTATTTCTCCGGCTCCTTCTCCGGTTACTCCTCCAACCCTCTCCCCTTCCCTCCGGGAGTCGAAACTAAATGAATACTACGGCTTGATATGGGTAAAGATCAAAGGGGCATGGACTATTCCTGAAAACCTTCTTAAGGAAGGGGTTGACTTTGAGACCATTATTATCATAATAATAGAGCGGAATGGGAAGGTTCAGAAATCATGGTTTGAAAAAAAATCCGGCAATGCGCTTTATGACCAGATGGCCATGCGGGCAGTGATCAAGGCAGAGCCCCTGCCTCCCATTCCTAAAGAATTAAACCAGGAGAGCCTGGAAATCGGAATCCGTTTCTTCCCGGATTGAATGATGGTTAAATATTTCGTCTCCATTCTCATTCTATTTTCATTCTTCATCCCCTCTGTTGAGGCAAGGGTCTATCTCGACATCAATGCTCCCACGTTCGTTCAGATTCCCATTGTCCTGCCGAAGTGGAAATCGGTTGACAAAACACCCCCTGCTCTCACAGCGAAGATCTATGAGGTTCTGGCCAGTGATCTCACCCTCTCCGGTTTCTTCAAAGTAATCGATCATTCGCTTCTTCCTTCCTATCTCAAAGAGAAGGAAGGCATCCCTAACCTGCTCTCGATACAGGAGTGGGCTCCATCAGGCGGAGAGCTCCTCATCGCAGGAGAGGCGACCCTCGGAGGGGATGGCCTCAGTCTCAGGTTGAAATTTCATCTCGTCGATCTGGTGGAGCAGAAGCACCTCACAGGAAAACAATACGATGCTCAACTCCAGAATTTTCGGAATATGGTCCACCGGATCGCCGATGAGACCATCCTCCATCTCACCGGAGAGAGGGGGGTCCACAATACGAAGGTGGCTTATGTGATCCGGCAGGGAGAAGGACGGGAGATCTCCTTAGCCGATTTTGACGGCGCCAATTCGAAGCAAATCACCCAGAACCAATCGATCAACCTCTCCCCGGTGTGGACGCCAGATGGCCAGAGGATTGCTTTCACCTCCTACCTCAAGCGGAATCCGGACCTCTACCTGATCGATTTAAATGGGAGGAACCTCCAGCGGCTCTCCTCCCATCCCGGTTTGAACGTGTCTCCCTCCTGGTCGCCGGACGGTAAACAGATCGCCCTGATGATGGGAATGGAGGGAAAATCGGACATCTATCTCCTCGACGCCAATGGTGGGAATCCCAAGAGGCTCACCGGGGGACATGGAAATGAATCGACGCCGAGATGGTCTCCCGACGGTCAGCAGATTGTTTTTTCTTCAGACCGTTCGGGGTCTCCCCAGATCTACCTCATGTCATCGAATGGCTCCAATGTCCGCCGCTTGACCTATGAGGGAAACTATAATACCAGCCCTTCCTGGTCTCCCAAGGGAGACCAGATCGCTTTCTGCGGAAGGGCAGGAGGCCAGTTCCATATCTTCACCATAAGAACCGATGGATCCGGACTTAAAAAACTAACCCCCAACGGCAGTAACAATGAAAGCCCTTGCTGGTCGCCGGACGGTCGTTACATTGCTTTCGGTTCAACGCGGGCAGGAGGGTCGAGAATCTTCATCATGAACGCCAATGGATTCAACCAGAGACCGCTCACGACATCGAAAGGAGGTGAATCGAGTCCGTCCTGGTCCAAGCGTTTTGAATAGACCCCGTTAGAAAATCGAGTCGTTACGATTTGAAACTTAACGAGGCATGATTTCTAACGAGGTAAACAGGAAGTTTAAAAAATCATACATAGAGGAGGTTTGCCATGATGAGAAAAAGTTATATGGTATCGGTCATTTTCATACTCTGTATCGGCCTGATCCTGATGGGTTGCCCGAAGAAAACGGTGGTGAAGGAGGAGCCATCGGCCAAGGCAGAAGCGGCTAAAATAGAAGCGGAACGGGCGGCAAAAGAGAAAGAAAGAGAGACCAAGGAAAGAGAAACGAAGGAGAAAGAAGCGGCGAGGGTAAAAGAAGAGCAGGCAAAAAAGGAATTTGAAAGAAGCCTCGTGGCCAAGAAGACCCCCGGCATCGAGGGAGAGATCTTTGAAAGCAGTCTGCTCAAACCCATTCACTTCGATTTTGACAGGTACGACATCCGCGCCCCCGAAGCGGAAACCTTGAAAGGAAACTCCGCCTTCTTAAAAAAATTCCCCAATATGAAGATTCAGATTGAAGGTCACTGCGATGAGAGAGGAACCCACGAATATAACCTCGCCCTCGGAGAGAGAAGGGCCAATACCACCAAAAAATATCTCCTCTCCCTCGGAATCTCAGAGAACCGGATGTCCACGATCAGTTATGGTGAGGAGAAGCCCCTGGATTCCGCCCACAATGATGAGGCCTGGGCCAAGAACCGGAGGGCCCATTTTATAATCACTGCGAAATAGGGAGATCCTTCCCAGGAGAGCCGATATGAAAAAGGGTGATTGGAAGCAATGGGGAATCGTTCTCTGGATGGTCCTGGGCGTCTACGGATGCGCCACTCAGGGCGATGTCCGGATTCTTGACAAGGATATCCAGAGGCTCGATTCACAACTGGGCCAGGTTCAAAAAGAGAAGGAATCGATCAAAAAAGAGATGGAGGCGATTCGGGCGGAATTGGCCGCCTTTAAAAAAGAGACGGAGATAAATCTCTCCTCCCTTCAGGCAGAAAATCAAAAAACCCGGGCCGACCTCCTTCTCCGCCTCGAAACCCTTCAATCGGACACGCGGACCCTCTCGACAGGCGTAGAGGAGTATAAGGAGTTTCTCAAAACACCTTCCCGGGAGATCTCGCGGGTAAAAGAGGATGTCGAAGTCCGGTTAAGAATATTGGAGGAAAGAGGAAAAACCTTTGAGGAGAGACACAAATCCTTTGAAGAAAGAAACCAATCCTATGAAGAACGGTTCAAGGGAGGGGAGAATCGCCTCAAAGACCTGGATGCAAAATTGACTTCGAAACTGACAGACCTGGAGAAATCGGTCCCGGCAAAAGAACCTCCCGCCGAACCGAAAGCCCCCTCTACGACAGCAGGCAATGTCTATAAGGATGCTTATGAGGCTTTCCAGAAGGGAGACCTGGACGGAGCCCGAAGAAAATTTGAGGCCTTTCTCAAGCAGTATCCCAACATGGAACTCTCTGATAACGCCCAGTTCTGGATCGGAGAGACCTATTACCTGAAAAAAGATTTTGAAAAAGCGATCCTCGAATATGAAAAGGCGATCGTCAAATATCCGGAGGGGGATAAGGTTTCTTCAGCCCTTCTCAAACAGGGTCTGGCCTTCTTAGAGCTGGGAGACAAGACGAATGCCAGAAACCTTCTCAAACGGGTGACGGACCGGTATCCTCAAACCGAACAGGCCGAAATCGCGAAGAAAAAATTGGAAACAATAAAGTAAAATCTCGAATGTTGAGGGTGGAAAGTAGAGAGTAGATTTTTTAGCCACTAACTACCTTCCACTCTCCATTCTCCAAATACTGCTCTCCACTTTCTACGCTCTAACCTGCCCTTCCTCTTACTCCCCACAAGTTGTTTTAGAATTTCCGTCCCCTCCATTCTAGATAAATCGTGCGTCATCGTGATACCCATAACCTACAGCAAGGAAGGGCTTGAAAATAGTGCGGAGTATAAAACACTGAAGAAGAAAAAAATTGAGAGACAGGGAGAGGATAAGAAGCAGATAGCGGCTGGACATCCGTCTTAAATCCCGGTTCATAAATGAAAAGGCCCATTCCGAAACGATGCGGAATGGGCCTTTTCATTTTCTCAACGTGAGAGAGGCTCAGGCGGGGCTTTCTGTGGAAGCTTCTCCTGAGTTTTCTGCCATCGCCTCTTCATCTGTATACCCTTCCACCCAGAGGTCCCGTTGCTTGTATTTTGGAAGTCCGGTTCCGGCAGGGATCAGACGACCCATAATGACATTCTCCTTCAGTCCTTTCAAATGGTCTATCTTCCCTGCCACAGCAGCCTGGGTCAGGACCTTGGTGGTCTCCTGGAAGGAGGCGGCGGAGATAAAACTCTCCGTAATGAGGGAGGCCTTGGTAATACCCATGAAGAGAGGCTCGCCAACCGCCGGTTTTCCGCCTTCTCTGCGCACCTTTTCGTTCTCCTCTTCAAAGGTGAACTTTTCCACCTGATCATCCACCAGGAAATGCGTATCACCCACCTCTTTGATTCTCACCCTCTTGAGCATCTGGCGGACGATGACCTCAATATGTTTGTCGTTAATCTTCACGCCCTGGAGTTTATAAACCTCCTGGATCTCGTCGACCAAGTAGTGGGCCAGGGCTTTATCGCCAAGCACCCTCAGAATGTCATGAGGATTGGCCGGGCCATCCATCAACGCCTCTCCGGCCCGGACGACATCCCCTTCATGGACGCTCACATGCTTTCCTCTCGACATGATATACTCTTTGGTTTCGCCCACCTCCGGCCGGATGACGACCTTTCTCTTCCCTTTCAAGTCCTTGCCAAATTCAACGGTCCCGTCGATATCGCTGATCAGGGCATACTCCTTTGGTTTTCTCGCCTCAAAGAGCTCGGCAACCCGGGGAAGTCCTCCGGTGATGTCCTTTGTCTTTGTTGTCTCCCTCGGGATTTTGACGATCACATCGCCGGCCTCCACCATATCCCCTTCCGAGACAAAGATATTCGCTCCAACGGGAAGGAGATACCGGGCCTGGGAGGTCAACCCCGGAAGGTTCAATGTCTTGCCCTTCTCATCTTTGATTGAAATCCTTGGCCGTAGATCCGGGTCTTTCGATTCGGCGATCACCTTTCTCGAAAGGCCGGTAAACTCATCCACCTGCTCCTGCATGGTCGCCCCTTCGATGATATCCCCGAATTTCACCCGGCCTGTTACTTCCGTGAGGACAGGGATGGAGTAAGGATCCCATTCCGCCAGCATCTCTCCTTCCTTGACTCTCTGCCCATCCTTCACCCTCAATTTGGCTCCATAGATGACAGCGTAACGGCGTCGTTCCCTTTCATTCTCATCGAGAACGGCAATTTCGCCGTTCCGGTTCATCACGATCAGGTGCCCTTCACGGTTCTTTACCGTTTTGAGGGTGATAAATTTAATCTTTCCTTCGATCCGGCTTTCGAGTGTTGTCTGCTCAGCCCGGCGGCTGGCCGCACCGCCGATGTGAAAGGTCCGCATGGTTAACTGGGTTCCAGGCTCACCGATGGACTGGGCCGCGATGATCCCGATCGCCTCTCCCACATTGACCAGTCTTCCTCTCGCCAGATCCCTTCCGTAGCAGAGGGCGCATACTCCCCGCCTCGATTTACAGGTAAGCACGGAGCGGATCTTCACTTTATCAATCCCCGAATCCTCAATACGCTCTGCGAGGGCCTCGTCAATTTCTTCGTTTCCCTTGATGATCACCTCATCCGTAAAGGGATCCCGGATATCCTCCAGAGCCACCCGGCCCAGAATACGCTCTCTCATCGACTCGATGATCTCTCCGCCCTCCATGAGGGACTCGACTTCAATGCCGTCCAGCGTGCCGCAGTCGTTTTGGCCGATCACCACGTCCTGTGCCACATCGACCAGGCGTCGGGTCAGGTATCCTGCATTGGCCGTCTTCAAAGCGGTATCGGCCAGACCCTTTCGGGCGCCGTGGGTGGAGATGAAGTACTGGAGGACGGTCAGCCCCTCACGGAAGTTTGCCGTGATGGGGGTCTCGATGATCTCTCCGGAAGGTTTCGCCATCAGCCCTCGCATTCCGGCTAACTGCCGTATCTGCTGGGCGCTCCCTCGGGCTCCGGAGTCCGCCATCATATAGATGGGATTAAAACTATCGATCATTCTCTTTTCCCCGGCCAATCCCTCCGTGGTCTCGCTGCCCAGTTCTTTGAGCATCACATCAGCGATATTCTCCGTCACTTGAGCCCAGATATCGATGACCTTGTTATATCGCTCGCCGTCGGTGATCAACCCTTCGGTGTACTGCTCCTGGACCCTTTCAATCTCTTCCTGGGCTTCTTGGAGAAGTTCCTTTTTATTGGAGGGGATGAGCATATCATCCACGGAGATGGAAAGACCTGCGGTCGTGGCATACCGGTATCCCAGGCTCTTTAACCGGTCGGAGAGGAGCACCGTCTTCTTATCTCCGCAGAACCGGTAACAGTAGTCAATGAGATTGGCCATCTCGCTTTTCTTCATCACCTTATTGACCAGAGAGAAGGGAATCTCTTCGGGAAGGATCTCTTTGAGGAGCATCCGGCCAATCGTCGTCTCGACCAATGTCCCGTCGATCCGGACCTTAATGCGGGCGTGAAGATCCACCTCATTCGCATCGTAAGCCACACGGACCTCATCGGGATTTGAGAAGACTTTCCCCTCTCCTTTGACATAGGGGCGTTCCCGGGTCATGTAATAGATGCCGAGGACGATATCCTGCGTGGGCACAATGATCGGCTTCCCGCTGGCCGGCGAGAGGATGTTGTTTGTTGACATCATCAGGATCCGGGCTTCTGCCTGAGCCTCGATGGAAAGGGGGACATGAACAGCCATCTGGTCTCCGTCGAAATCGGCGTTGAAAGCAGCGCAGACCAGGGGATGAAGCTGGATGGCCTTGCCTTCGATCAAAATGGGCTCAAAGGCCTGGATTCCCAGACGGTGAAGGGTGGGCGCGCGGTTGAGGAGCACTGGGTGTTCCCGGATCACCTCATCCAGCACATCCCAAACCTCGGGTCGCTCCTTCTCGATCATTTTTTTAGCGCTCTTGATCGTTGTGGCCAGACCCTTGGCTTCAAGACGATGATAGATAAAGGGTTTGAAGAGCTCAATCGCCATCTTCTTGGGAAGGCCGCACTGATGTAACTTCAATTCAGGACCGACGACGATCACCGATCGTCCCGAATAGTCAACCCGCTTCCCCAAAAGGTTCTGCCGGAATCGGCCCTGTTTTCCCCTGAGCATATCACTGAGTGACTTGAGGGGCTTCTTGTTCGCTCCTAAGATGGTCTTTCCTCTCTTACCGTTATCGAAGAGGGCATCCACCGATTCCTGAAGCATCCGCTTCTCATTCCGGATGATGATCTCCGGCGCATTCAATTCGAGGAGCCGTTTGAGACGATTGTTCCGGTTGATCACCCTGCGATAGAGGTCATTGAGATCGGAAGTGGCAAATCGGCCTCCATCGAGAGGGACAAGAGGACGAAGATCAGGAGGGATGACGGGGACGACCTCCAGAATCATCCACTCCGGTTTGTTTCCCGATTCGAGGAAAGATTCGATGATCTTCAGCCTCTTGGCCAGACGCTTCTTCTTGGCCTCTGAGGCCGTCTCCTTCATCTCGGTCCGGAGTTTTTTCGAAAGTTCTTTCACATGGGTGTTTTTCAACAGCTCCCGAATCGCTTCCGCTCCCTGGGAGACCGCCAGACCTTCTCCGTACTTCTCTCTCGCTTCCCTGTATCTTTCCTCGGAGAGGATCTCCCCCTTCTTCAGAGGGGTCCCCTTTCCATCGAGCACGAGATAGGCCTCGAAATAGAGAATCCGCTCCAGCTCCCTCAGGGTCATATCGGCGAGGATGCCGATCTTGCTCGGAATGGACTTGAGAAACCAGATATGAGCCACGGGGGTGGCCAACCGGATATGGCCCATCCTCTCCCTTCGGACTTTAGACTGGATCACCTCCACCCCGCACTTTTCGCAGACGATCCCCCGGTGTTTCATTCGTTTATATTTGCCGCAATTGCACTCATAATCCTTGGTCGGGCCGAAGATTTTCGCACAGAAAAGCCCATCTTTCTCAGGCTTAAAGGTCCGGTAGTTGATTGTCTCCGGCTTCTTTACCTCCCCATGAGACCACGACTCGATCTTCTCCGGAGAGGCGATGGAAATCCGGATGGAATTATAGTGGATCGGGTTCTTTCCTTTTTCAAAGAACGATAAATAATCTTCCAAGGGCTTCCTCCTTTACTTCGTGGGTGGAAGGTGGAGAGTAGAAAGTGGTTAAAGGAATGTTCCACCCTCCACCTTCTACGTTCCACTTTCCATCAGACCTCTTCTCTCTTCTCCTCTAATAATTCCGTATCCAGGCAAAGGCTCTGCAACTCCTTAACCAGGACATTGAAGGACTCCGGAAGTCCGGACTCCAGTGTCTGCTCCCCCTTCACAATGGCTTCGTAGACACGAGTCCTTCCGGCCACATCATCCGATTTTACCGTCAGAAATTCCTGGAGAGAATGGGCTGCGCCATAAGCCTCCAGGGCCCATACCTCCATCTCTCCTAATCGCTGGCCTCCGAACTGAGCCTTTCCTCCCAGGGGCTGCTGGGTCACCAGGGAATAGGGCCCGATGGACCGGGCATGGATTTTTTCGTCCACCAGGTGATGCAATTTAAGCAGGTACATATAGCCCACGGTCACCTTATGGTGAAAGGGCTCGCCTGTCCTCCCATCGAAGAGGATGGTCTGGCCGCTTACCGGAAGCCCTGCCTTGGTGAGATGTTCCTTGATCTCCTCCTCGGAGGCTCCATCAAAAACAGGAACGGAGATGTAGATCCCTTTGCCCAATTTCTTGGCCAGCTCAGTCACCTCTTCATCCGTCGCCTGCTCCAAATATTCGTTCACCTCTTTTGAAGAGTAGATCTCTTTGATCCTTCTCCGGAGGATTTTGGGGTTGTAACTCATCTGCAAATATTCGGCGATCCTCCAGCCCAGTCCCTTGGCGGCCCAGCCCAGGTGGGTCTCCAGGATCTGCCCCACATTCATTCGCGAGGGGACACCCAGCGGATTGAGAACGACATCGACGGGAGTCCCGTCTTCCAGGTAGGGCATGTCCTCCTCGGGAAGGACGCGGGAGATGATCCCTTTATTTCCGTGGCGCCCGGACATCTTATCTCCCACCGAAAGCTTGCGTTTTATGGCGATATAGACCTTAACCGATTTAATCACGCCCGGGGCCAGTTCGTCTCCCTTTTTCAATTTCCCCAGCTTATCCGAGAAGACCCCTTTAACGACATTGATCTGAAGTTCGGCATGGTCGAGGAATTTGTGCACTTCGGGGATGACCCGCTTCCCCTCGACCACGTCAATCTCTCTCAAGCGGTCAAATGGGATGGCGAAGAGGTGCTCCTCTTTGATCCGGTCTTTCGCTTCCAGGAAGACGCGATTCTTCTTCTCATCCGCGATCCGGCGGGCTGCCTTCTTATCGACGAGGTACTTCCCAACTTTCCGTCGCGTGCTGTTCTGGATGATACGGATCTCGTCGGCCTGGTTTTTGAGCAATCGAGCCCTCTCCTGTTCCTCGATCAACTTCATCCTCTCATCCTTCTCCTGACCCTTCCGGGAGAAGACTTTGGCATCAATCACAATCCCTTCAATCCCATGGGGGACCTTGAGTGAGGTGTCCCGAACATCCCCTGCCTTTTCACCAAAGATGGCCCTTAGAAGTTTCTCCTCCGGGGAAAGCTGGGTCTCTCCTTTGGGTGTCACCTTTCCTACGAGAATGTCGCCGGGTTTAACCTCTGCGCCGATCCGGACAATGCCGCTCTCATCCAGATCTTTTAAGGCTTCCTCCCCCACATTCGGGATATCGCAGGTGATCTCTTCCTTTCCTAACTTGGTATCCCGGGCCATGCACTCCTGCTCCTCAATATGGATGGAGGTATAGGTATCTTCCTTCAACAGCCTTTCGCTGATCAGAATCGAATCCTCGAAATTGAATCCTCCCCAGGGCATAAAGGCCACAAGGACATTCTGTCCAAGAGCCAGCTCTCCCATATCCGTGGCCGGCCCATCCGCAATCACTTCCCCTTTTTTGACCTGCTCGCCCACACGGACAATCGGTCTTTGATTGATGCAGGTATTCTGGTTCGACCGTTTGTATTTGATCAGGGTATAGATATCCACCCCCGAGTCACTTACCTTCTGGCCGTCTTCATCGGCGCGGATGACGATCCGCGAGGCATCGACATCTTCGACCATCCCATCACGCTTTGCGACGATAGCAACGCCGGAGTCCCTCGCCACAATCCCTTCCATTCCGGTTCCGATCAGGGGGGCATCGGTTTTCAGAAGGGGAACCGCCTGCCGCTGCATATTCGATCCCATCAGAGCCCGGTTGGCGTCGTCGTTCTCTAAGAAAGGGATCAGAGAAGTCGCCACGCTCACCAATTGCTTGGGCGAAACGTCCATATAGCGAATCTCCTCCGGTTTGATCATCACAAACTCTCCTCCTCTCCGTGCGGAAACAAGCGGAGCGGTAAATCTCCCGTCACGGTCAAGCGGGGCATTGGCCTGGGCAATGGCAGGTTTCTGCCCTTCGATCTCTTCCTCTTCATCAAGGGCAAAAAGATGCCGGATATGGTTCGTCACCTTTCCGTTGGTCACTTCCCGGTAAGGCGTTTCGATAAAGCCATAATCATTAACACGGGCATAAGTGCTGAGAGAGGTGATCAGACCGATATTGGGACCTTCCGGGGTCTCGATGGGACAGATCCGCCCGTAATGGGTGGGATGGACGTCTCTCACCTCAAAACCCGCCCTTTCCCGCGTCAATCCCCCCGGGCCTAATGCAGAGAGCCGTCGCTTATGGGTAATTTCGGAGAGGGGATTGGTCTGATCCATAAACTGAGAGAGCTGACTGGAACCGAAAAACTCTTTAATCACCGCGGAGAGGGGTTTGGAGTTGATCAGGTCATGGGGCATCAATGTCTCGATGTCCTGCAGGCTCATCCTTTCCTTGATCGCCCTCTCGATTCTTACCAGCCCGATGTGATATTGATTCTCGAGCAACTCTCCGACCGTTCTCACACGACGGTTCCCCAGATGGTCGATATCGTCTACCGAACCCTGACCGTCCTTCAATCGAATCAGGTACTTCACCACTTCCAGGACATCCCGCCTTCTCAGGGTCGTTTTCTCATCCTCAAAAATTTTCCGTATCCTTCCCCGGACATCTTCAGTAATGGTTCCATCCTTCAGAGAAGGCATCATCCCGATCGGATAGAGGACCTTCCCGGCCCGCTGGATCTCATCAGCCATCTCCGGAGTGGCAATCGTTTCGTCAAAATCGAGCCATCCGCTCAGAATCCGGTCGATCAGTTCCTTGCCTCCCGCATAGGCCGCTCCAGCATCCAGGGCTTCCTTCTTCCATTTCTCGGTGAAGGCCAATATCCTGGGAGGATTCCCCTTTAAGCCCAGCTTGTGGTTCAGTTTCATCCTCCCCACTTTTGAAAGGTCGTATCGTTCCGGATTGAAGAAAAGGTTATGGAAGAGGTTGATCGCTGTCTCAACGGTGGGTGGATCACCGGGCCGAAGCCTTTTATAAATATCGATGAGGGCCCTCTCGGCCTCCTTGTCCCTGATCGATTTCCCCGGTTCATCCCTGTTTAATTTCTCCTTCTCCTCCCGTCCCAGCTCGATCTTATCGATGACCATGGTGTCCCGTAATGAGGAGCTTACATTGATGTTATCGATGAAGAGGATCTCAAACCCTTCGATCTTCCTTTCCTTCACCTGGTCGAGAAATTCCTCGGTCACCTCTTCATTATACTCGGCGATCACTTCACCGGTTTCCGGATCGACCACATCCCTTGCCAGATACCTTCCCAGCAGATCCTCCGGTTCCACCGGGATAGCGGTGATCTTTGTCATCTCAAGTCGCTTGTAGGATTCTTCGGTGATCCGCCGATGCTTCTTCAGGATCACTTTTTGGGTCTCCGGGTCGAGAATATCGATGGTTGCCTTCTGTCCGACGAGAACATCTTTCGAGACCTCCTTGGCAAACCTCCCTTTCCGGAAGAGGATCTTCTCCTTGCGATAGAAATAGTCCAGAAGCTCCTGGCCGGTATATTTTAGGGACCGGAGGAAGACGGTGACAGGAATCTTACGTCGCCGATCGATCCGGACATAGAGGAGATCCTTCTGGTCAAATTCAAAATCGATCCAGGACCCCCGATAGGGGATGATGCGGGCATAGTAGAGGACCTTCCCTCCCGAATGGGGTTTGGCCTTATCCTGATCGAAGAAGACCCCGGGAGAACGGTGAAGCTGGCTCACGATCACCCGTTCCGTTCCATTAATGATAAAGGTCCCGTTGTCTGTCATCAGGGGAATTTCGCCAAAATAGACCTCTTGCTCCTTGACCGCCTTGATGCTTTTTACCTTCGTCTCTTCATTCACATCCCAGACAACGAGGCGGACGGTTACCTTGATGGGAGCGGCATAGGTCATCCCCCTCAGGAGACATTCCTCCACATCATACTTGGGCTCGGTGAAACGGTAACTCACAAATTCGAGTGAGGCGGTTTCATAGAAGTCTTTGATCGGGAAGACCGTTTTAAAGACTCCCTGAAGCCCAAGGGGCTCACGGTTTTCCGGATCCACATCGGCTTGAAGGAATTTTTCGTAAGATCTCTTCTGAACGCCGATCAGATTGGAGATCTCCAGGACCTCCTTGATCTTTGAAAAGTTCTTGCGATACCGACGATAGACGGGAACGATGCTCGCCATACGGACTCCTTCCTTAAATAAAAAGTCCCCTCCCATTCGGACTTCCTACCATAAACTGCTCTGTCCTTCCGGGAAGAGACAACGACGTCCCTCAACAAAAAAACTTCTTCGTAAACCTTCAGCGGATTGTAAATCGCCCCTATGGGACACCTGCCTATTTCACTTCAACCGTTCCGCCACCCTCTTCCAGCTTCTTCTTCATGGTCGCCGCTTCTTCTTTGGTGACGCCCTCTTTCACGGGCTTCGGAACACCTTCGACCAGGTCCTTGGCCTCTTTCAACCCCAGTCCTGTCAGTTCCCGCACAACCTTGATGACCTGGATCTTCTTGTCGCCGAAGCCGGTTAGAATGACATCAAATTCCGTCTTTTCTTCCTTGGGAGCCGCTTCAGCCGCCGCTCCTGCAGCCGGATAGGCCGCCACAGTCATCGGGGCAGCCGCCTTGACTCCTAACTTCTCCTCCAGGACCTTTACCAGATCCCGGGCTTCCAGCAAGGTAAGTGTGCTGATCTCTTCTGCAATTTTTTGGATATCCGCCATTGAAAAACCCTCCTGTCTGTTTAATTAGAGAGTGGAACATAGAAAGTAGAGCGTAGTTTAAAAAAAAGAAAAATCCTTTTCTCCTTCCCACTTTCTGCTTTCGACATTCCGCGCTTTACTTTCCACTTTCCGATTCACCCAGTTGATCGGCCCTCGCCTGGATCACACCGACAACCTGTTGAAGACCGTTCATGATGACTCCCGCCAGTTCCTGTCCGGGAACCTGTATCCCCCCCAGTATTTGAGCCAGTAAAATTTCCCGGGAGGGCATCGTGGCCAGGGTCTTAATCTCATCGGGGGCGATGACCTGTCCCTGAACCAGACCGATTTTGATCTCAAGTTTAGGCTGTGTTTTAACGAATTCCGACAAAATCTTTGCCAGAGAAACAGGATCGTCATAGGAAATGGCGATCGCAGTCGGTCCTTTAAAGTAATCGGCCAGTTTTTCAAGATCCGTCCCTTTGGCGGCCAGCTTCATCACCGTATTCTTGACGACATGGTAGGAGATCTTCTCCCCTCTTAAACGCCGTCTCAGGGTGTTGATCTGATCCACATTGAGGCCCCGGTAATGGGTCAGAATTGCGGCTTGAAACCCTTCTATCTTTTTTGAAAAATCGGTTACGACTTGTCTCTTCTCATTTCGGTTCAATGAACGCTACCTCCTCGGTGAGGTCGTGTTTAGGAATTAGGAAGCCATGAAAGCAGGAAACAATTCAAAGAAAGAATTTATAATTTTTCCTGAGTTCCTGGTCTCCTTATTAGGAATCTCTTTATTAGGAACCCAGGAATCCATGAATAAAGAATTTGGGTTTTAGAATTTGAATTTTTCCTGCCTTCCTGGCTTCCTTATGAGGCTTTTAAAGCGCCTCTGATTTGACCGGGATCGATTTTGATCCCCGGCCCCATCGTTGTGGACAGGGCAATGCTTCGTAAATAAACCCCTTTGCTGGTGGGCGGTTTGGCACGGAGAATCACCTCCAGAAGGGTTTTGATATTCTCAAGCAATCGGTTCAGCCCAAAGGAGACCTTCCCCACGGGGACATGCACGATGCCTGCCTTCTCCACTTTGAATTCGACCTTCCCTGCCTTAATCTCTTTGATGGCTCTCTCCAAATCAAAGGTGACGGTTCCCACCTTCGGATTGGGCATTAGTCCGCGAGGACCTAAGATCTTGCCCAGTTTGCTGACCTGACCCATGATGTCCGGGGTAGCAACCGCCTTGTCAAATTCCAGCCATCCCTTTGAAATCTTCTCTATGAGTTCCTCGGCTCCAACAATATCGGCGCCGGCATCCATGGCCTCCTTCTCCTTCTGCCCCTTGGCAAAGACCAGGACCCTGACCTTCTTGCCGGTCCCGTTAGGGAGCACCACGGTGCCTCGAACCATCTGATCCGCTTTCTTCGGGTCTACCCCGAGACGGAGGGCGACATCCACTCCTTCATCGAATTTGGCATAAGCCGTCTCCAGGAGGAGCTTCACCGCTTCCTCCAGTTCAAACTTCTTATCCCGTTCTACCTTGCTTCTTGCCTCTGAATATTTTTTCCCTTGATTTGCCATCTTCCTTCTCTCAATTGATCTCCAGACCCATGCTCCGGGCCGTTCCCTCGACCGTGCGAATGGCTCCTTCCAGATCCATTGCATTGAGATCTTTCAGTTTGAGCTGGGCGATCTCCCTCACCTGGTCTTTGGTCACTTTGCCCACTTTGTTTCGATTCGGTTCCCCTGACCCTTTGACAATCTTGGCCGCTCGCTTCAACAGGACCGAAGCGGGCGGGGTTTTCGTCACAAAAGTGAAGGAACGATCGGAGTAGATAGTGATCACCGCGGGGATGATCATGCTTTCCTGCGCCTGGGTTCGGGCATTGAAGGCCTTGCAAAACTCCATGATGTTCACCCCGTGCTGCCCCAAAGCCGGCCCCACCGGAGGAGAAGGGTTGGCCTGTCCCGCTTGAATCTGAAGTTTCACCATTCCCACTATTTTCTTAGCCATGCTTCACCCCGTTAGAAAGCCCCGCCATTCGTGGCTGGGATATAAAAAAAATGTTCATTCATTATTGAAGGCGAGTTTAAAGCCCCGTCTTTTCTAACGGGGTTCACTCCTCTGATTGCGATTAATTCTTCTCCACCTGGATAAAATCCAATTCGACCGGTGTGGACCTTCCGAAGATGGAAACCAGGACTTTCAGTTTCCTTTTTTCCGGCTTGACCTCTTCGATCGTGCCGATAAAGTTGACGAAGGGACCGTCAATCACCCGGACACTGTCGCCGTTATTGAATGAGATCTTGGGCTTTGCTTTCGAAGCGCCCTCCTTCATCTGGCCGAGGATTTCCTCCACCTCCTTCTCCGAGAGAGGAAGCGGTTTGGTGCTGTCCCCCGCAAAACCGGTGACCTTCGGCGTGTCTTTCACGATATGCCAGGTCTCCTCATTCAACTCCATCTGAACCAGCAGATACCCCGGAAAAATCTTTCGCTTCGATTCTTTCTTCTTCCCCTTTGCCAATTCCACCACGGTCTCCGTAGGAACTAAGAGGGAAGAGAAATATTGAGCTTTCCCGAGGTTCTTAATGCGCTCCTCTAAATTCTGTTTCGCCCTGTTCTCAAAACCCGAATATGTATGAACGACATACCATTGAAGTGCCATAATCGCTGCAATCTCCAGCTTGCTGTGACAGGATTTTACGAAACGGAATACGGTTTGACCTTTTTAACTGCCTGCCTTCTTCAATAATTCCCGGATGAAACCGGACAGGCCTGTATCGACAATTCCCAGGAAGAGGGCGATGATGAAAACAGCGACGAGAACGACAGCCGTGCCGGCAAGGGCATCCTTCCTCGATGGCCAGGTGACCTTTTTTAACTCCGTCTTCACTTCCCTTAAAAACTGCTTTGCCCCTTCGAATTTTTCCCGAAAAGAAAACGTCATCCGATTAACTCTTTCTCAGGCAGGCCCCAAACATCTCCTAAAATCGCCTATCCTCAGCCCTGAACGATCCGATGTCCATGGCTTGCCGAATATTTATTTCGTGCATGGCAGGCCAGGAGGGATTCGAACCCCCATCACCCGGATTTGGAGTCCGGTGCTCTATCCGTTAGAGCTACTGGCCTCTATCATCAAAAAAGCATTAGGTTTGAGGATCACTCCGTTTGAGGCAAAAATACCCTAAATTTTCGATTCAAATTTTTTGCCTCTAACCTCCGGCCTCAGTCCTCCAACCGATCTATTTTGTCTCTTTGTGGACGGTATGCTTTCGACAAAAGCGACAATACTTCTTTAACTCCAGTTTATCCGGAGTGGTCCGTTTATTCTTGGTAGTGGAGTAATTTCTCCGTTTGCACTCTGTACAGGCCAGGTTTAAAATGTTCCTCATTCACATAACTCCATACGAAAAGTTCAAATCCCAAATTATTCGAGGACGTCGCTGATGACGCCGGCTCCCACGGTCCGCCCTCCCTCACGAATGGCAAACCGCAACTCCTTCTCCATCG
>MGQQ01000029.1 GCA_001798855.1 Deltaproteobacteria bacterium RBG_16_49_23
ATGCCGCAGGTTCCCATATGGATGGTGATCTTTGCCCGGAATCCTCCCTCCCTCAGGAGGGTCGAGGATCGCACCTCCTCTTTAATCCTTTTTAAATCCTCAATTGTGAGCTTCGTCATTGTCCGACCTTATTAGGAATCTTCTCATTAGGAACCCAGGAAAACATGAATAAAGAATTTGGGGTTTAGAATTTGAGTTTTTCCTGCCTTCCTGGCTTCCTTATCAGGTGTAGTTCCCCAGGATCTGGACCGCCCTCCCCGGGGTGACCATGCCATAGGTGTCCTGACTCACCACGACCACGGGAGCCAGGCCGCAGGCTCCAACGCAGCGAACCGCTTCGAGTGTAAATTTTCGGTCCCTCGTGATCTCTCCAACATGAACCCCTAACTCCCTCTGGAGGGTGTCAAGAATCTCTTTCGATCCCCTCACATAACAGGCGGTCCCCATGCAGACCCGGATGATATTTCGCCCCCTGGGAACGATTGTAAAGAAGGCATAGAAGGAGACCACTCCGAAGACCTGCGAAGTGGGGAGATGAAGCCGGTCAGCAATCCGATGCTGGACTTTTTTGGGAAGGTATCCGCAGACATCCTGAACTTCTTTAAGCACCGGGATCAGGGCTCCATGTCGGTTTTTATATTTGCTAATGACCAGGTCAATTCTCTCCCATTCTTCACGTGAGATCTCTTCTGCCCACCTCATCCTTTTACCCCGTTAGAAAGCCCCGCTCGCCCCGTTAGAAATTTTTCGTTATTAGCCAAGAATCCCCTTTGGTAACCTACTTCTAACGGGGCTCGCAGCGGGGATGATGGCTGCCCCTTTTTCAGCGAACACGGGTTTAATGCCCCGTGTGAGCCTTCCCGTTAGAAAATTTCCTACTTTCTAACGGGGTTTACCCCTATCCCTGCCAGTCCTTCCTGGAGATGTTTTTTTAACCACCGAATGGTCTCCGGAGCCACAGAAGCCTGATCATGGAACTTCTCCCTCATCCATTCACTTTTCAGGGTATAGGATCTTTCTCCTTTCACATGAGTATAATGGAAATCGATGTCGAGATTTCCAAGAAAGAGCATGGCCATCGTTTCTGCCATGTTCCCAATCGGCTTCCGGTCGATATGCCCGTATTGAAAGGTGACCCTCACCGTTGTACCGTCTCCTGGCCGGGAGTCGATTTCCAGTTTTCCCCCTGCCTCACGGGCTGCCTGGGCAAGAAGCGAGAGGCCCAAGCCCACTTTCCGCGAGGCGCGGGTCGTAAAAAAAGGGTCCACAGCCTTCTGCCGGACTTCTTCATCCATTCCGAATCCATCATCCTTGATTTCAATCGTCAGCCGGTCTTCACCGGGTTCTTCCACCACTGAAACCTCGATCCTCCTGGCTTTTGCAGCAATGGCATTTTCTACAATATCGAGAATATGGAGAGAGAGGTCTTCCAAATCCGGTCTCCAACAGTCTCCTAACTCTCCGCGATCCTGCGGCCTTCCTGTGAATGAAGGGCCATTTTGATCTCACTTGATGTCCTCTCCTCAAGAAGAAACCGGGTCGATGCTTTTCCGATCTCTTCAAGAGAATGAGCATCCGAAAAACGGACAAAGGCAAACTCTTGATACGAGCCGAATTGACTCCGGGCCTTTTCCAGCGAAGTGCGGGGAGAGATCTCCAGCCCATCCAGTGATACCCCTTCGGGAATAAAGCCCAATTGGCCAAGAAGACTGAATGCCTGCCGGTCGATATGGGAAGCGATGGTGACTCCCTGCAGGGTTTCCACGAAGGAGACGATCTGCTCAAGTGAGAGAAGGGTCGCTCCGATCAACATCTTATCATTACGCCCTATCGTTTCCGACTTCTCATTGACCAGGATCTGGGTTCCGAAGACGTCCTCTTCATTCTTGCCGGGAAGATGTTGATAAACCCAGCTCTGAAGGGTTAAGCAGTCCTCGGGGCGGTTAAAAATGGCAAGAAGGTGAATTTCCTCCCTGGAAGTGACCTCCATTCCCGGAAGAACGGCAAGCCCCTCCTTCTTCCCGGCCTCGATAAAGGCAATGAGGTTCTCTGCAGAATTGTGATCACAGATGGCAATCATATCCAATCCAACGGTCATAGCCCGGTCCACTACAGCCTTCGGCTTCATCTCCTCACTCCCGCACGGAGAAAGGCAGGAGTGAATGTGGAGGTCAGCACGAAATCGCTTTAGCATGAAACGATTCCTGTGACTCCTGCCTGATAAAGCCTTCCTACCAGTTCAAAAGCAGGGAGAAGGGAGATCAGAAGAGGAATCCCTTCCTCCCCGGCCTTTTGCAGGGTTTCCGGATCGGGTTCCCTTCCTCCTGCGAGAATAATGGCGGCCAGTTCTTTCATGCCGGCCACTGCAACGATATTGGGATGGGTCTGGATGGTGACCCAGACATTCCCTCTGGCGCTGTGAGCGATGACATCGCTGAGAAGATCTCCCGCATAGCCTCCGGTCACTTCCTGATGGAGTTGATCGTTGCCTGCCTTTACTTCCAGTCCTAAGGATTGGACCAGTTTTTCCACTTTCATGAAAAAATCCTGCTCCATCTATGCAAACTTTCTTCGACTATTTCTCCGCCCCATCCTTCACCCCGTTAGAAATAATGCCGTGCTGCTCAGCAGTTCCACCTGTGGCGGGATTACATTTCAGATTAATTCCGGCGGGGTTTAGTGCCTCGCAGGAATTTCTAACGGGGTGAACATTAACCATAAATTCGAGATGGGTTCCACGGTTCACCTCCGAGGTCAGAACCATCTTATCGGTCACATTCTTAATATTCGATAACCCCATCCCTGCCCCGAACCCGAGCTCCCGGATCTTTTCGTCCGCAGTGGAAAACCCTTCTCTCATGGCCTGATGCACATCTTTGATGCCGACTCCTTCATCGTCCACTACCACTTTTAAGAAATCGGGGAACACGAACAGGGTTAGGGTTCCGTGACGGGCATAACAGATGACATTCATCTCGGCTTCAAATGTGGCAATCGACATTCTGCGAATCACCTTGCTCTGGAATCCGGCTTCCTTTAAAACCCTTTTCACCCGGCTTGAGATCGAGCCGGCATGTGTAAAATTGCCTCCTTCGATGCGGAATATCTTGTGAAAGGGAGTCGCTCTCTCAGTCTGATCCATCTCCTGCTTTTTCGATGCACCCTTTCAATCCCTGTTCATATAAACGGCCACAGGTTTCAAACATGATATAGGAAGTCATCAGAAGGGGAATCTGCATCTGATTGGCCAGCTGAATCATGGAGTCGCTCGGCCTTTTTCCCCGGACAAAAAGGATGGCGCCCAGATCAACGACATCCGCAGTATAGATCACCTGATGGGTGATATTCCCAGTAATGAGCAGAGCGCCATCGGCTCCTCTTCTGGCAATGGCCAGGACATCGCTGAGGAGGTCTGCTGCGAAGGCATGACCAATCTCCCTGTCCAGGCTTTCGTTTCCAGCGATCACTTCGGCGTCAAGGATCCTTCGAATATCACTGAGTGTCATCTCAGTCAATGGCCTCCGCTAATAATTCCATCACATCCATGACGCGGATCTTCTCTTCCTGTCCGGATGTTTTGACGGCATCTTCAAGGGTGAGCACGCAGAGAGGACAGGTGGTCGCCAGGATGTCCGCACCCAGTTCCACTGCGTCCTGAACACGAATCTCAGCCAATCGCTGGCCTGTATCCGAAGAAGATTCCGCCCACATCTTGCCGCCGCCCCCCTCGCAACAGAGACTTTTTTCACGGGAACGATCCATCTCTTTGAAGGTGAGACCGGGGATGGCCGTCAGAAGCGCACGGGGTTCATCAAAGATATTGTTCTGTTTTCCGAGGAAACAGGGGTCGTGATAGGTGACGACCTTTTTAATCTCCCGGGTGAGAGAGAGCTTGCCTTCCTCCAACCGTTTCGCCAGGATCTGGGTGGCATGGAGAACTTCGAATTTCCCCTGGGGGTACTCGTTTTTAAAAACATTAAAGCCGTGAGGGCATGCGGTGAAAATATGATCGATCCCATAGGATTCGAAGCGCTGGACATTTCCGTCCATCAATTCTTCAAAGAGGCCGGCTTCTCCCATTCTGCGAATTTCATTGCCGCAGCATTGTTCCTCATTTCCAAGAATGGCGAAATCGACTCCTGTCTGTTGAAAGAGAAATACCATCGATTTGGCAATCTCCTGAATGCGAGGGTCTGAGGCGGCGGTACATCCTACAAAGTAAAGGTATTCGGCACGGTCGCCCTGGGAGAAATCTCTGACGTTGAGACCTTCAGGAAGGCTCTTGAGCCACTCCGTCCTCTTGTTCTTCGGTGTTCCCCAGGGGTTCCCATGTTTGTAGGCATTCTCCATGGCCTCGATGATCGTCTTGGGAATATGACCCTCTTCGACCAATGTCCCTCTCATCCCGATGATCAGGTCCATCGGCTTCAGTCCTCTCGGACATCTCAGGGTGCAGGTCTTGCAGGTGGTGCAGTCCCAGAGCTCTTCTTTCTCTCCGATCCGGTCGAGGTCCTTTCCTAATAAGCCCTCGATCATCAACCGTCGGATATTCAATTTCGATTTCAGGGAGACAGGGCATCCCCCCGTGCATTTTCCGCATTGATAGCAGCCATAGAGATCAAACTTTGAAGCGAATGATTGTTCCGATGACTCCATCTGGTTAACTCCTTCAAGATCTAATTGCGATATTATTCACAATCTTATTTCTAACAAAAAATATATTAATCTTTCATTACTTTTCTATCCTTGAAGTATCTCCCTTGAGATGACGATCCGTTGAACCTCGGAGGTCCCTTCATAGAGGGTGGTTCCGATGATATCCCGGAGGTAGCGTTCCACCGGGTAGTCCCTGGTATATCCGTACCCTCCCAGCATTTGAATTGCGTGAAGGGCCGCATTTCGTGCAGTCTCCGTGGCAAAGAGCTTTGCCATGGAGGCTTCTTTGGTGAAGGGAAGTTTATTCTCCTTGAGATAGGCCGCACGGAGGACCAGGAGCTGAGCCGCTTCCAGTCCCGTATAGGAATCAGCGATCATCCATTGAATGGCCTCAAAACTTGTGAGGGGTTTCCCGAATGCCTCCCTTTCCTTTACATATTGGACGGCGAAATCAATAGCCGAAAATCCCACGCCGACCGCAAGCGATCCGATGCCAATCCGTCCCCCATCGAGTTCCATCATGGCGATTTTGAAACCCTCGCCCTCCTTGCCCAGGACGCAGTCTGCCGGCACAATACAATTGTCAAAGCTCAACTCTGTGGTGGAGGAAGCGCGGTGTCCCATCTTCTCCTCCGCCTTTCCCACAATAAAGCCGGGCGTTCCCTTTTCCACGGCAAACGTGGTGATCCCTTTCCCTTTTTTCGCATTCCTTTCCGTCACGGCCCAGACGATAGTTACCCCTGAAACATCTCCGCTGGTGATCAGGGTCTTAGATCCATTGAGGATATAATTGTCGTTCTTTCGGACAGCGGAGGTCCGTATATTGGCGGCATCCGATCCTGCGTGGGGTTCGGTGAGCGCAAATGAGCCGGCGGGATATTCTCCACTGCATATCTTCGGAAGATGCTTTCTTTTGATCTCCTCCTTCCCAAATTCGCAAATCACTTCGGCCACCATGTTGGAGACGGAAGTGGTGACCGCGTGAGAGGCGCATCCTTTTGCGATTTCGGTGATGGCAAGACTATAGGCGATCACCCCGACCTCCGACCCACCGTATTCGACGGAGATATTCATTCCCATCAGGCCCAGGTCCGCCATCCTCTTGATGTTTTGATAAGGGAAATGTTTCTCCTCGTCATGGAGGGCGGCTACGGGCTTGATGCTCTTCTCCGTAAAGTCCCTCACCATGTCCCGTATCATCTCTTGTTCCGGCGTGAGCTTGAAATCCATAGTTTCCCTTCGGCTAATGGCTGATAGCTGATGGCTAATGGCGAAGAACCGATGGTTTATTATTATCTTCCATTCGCTATATGCTATTCGCTATATGCTAATAGGTATAGAACCCTCTGCCTGTTTTTCTGCCCAGGTAGCCTGCGTCGACATACTTCTTGAGAAGAGGGCAGGGGCGATATTTTGAATCACTAAAACCTTTGTAGAGCACCTCCATGATGGCCAGGCAGGTATCAAGACCGATGAGATCGGCCAGGGCCAGAGGGCCCATCGGATGATTCATGCCCAATTTCATCACGGTATCAATGGCCTCCGGTGTTCCCACTCCTTCGAAGAGGGCGGTGATGGCTTCATTGATCATGGGCATCAAAATCCGGTTCGAGATGAATCCCGGAAAGTCATTGGCTTCCACAGGTGTTTTCCCCATGCCAACGGAGAGGGACTTCACCGTATCAAACGTCTCCTGGGAGGTTTGAAGACCCCGGATGATCTCTACCAGTTGCATTACAGGCACCGGGTTCATGAAATGCATTCCGATGACCCGAGAAGGCCGCTGGGTTGCCGATGCAATTTTCGTGATGGAGATAGAAGAGGTATTGCTCGAAAGGATGATCTCTTTTCGGCAGATCTGGTCGAGTTCTTTGAAGATGTTTAATTTGAGGGTTTCGTTTTCGGTTGCAGCCTCCACCGCAAAATCAACTTCTGCCATCTCCTTCACCTGGACCGTCCCTTTAATTCTTCCCATGATTTCATCCTTCTTCTGAGAAGAGATCTTTCCTTTCTCTGCCATCCGGTCCAGATTCTTGGAAATGGTTGTCAACCCTTTCTGAACAAATGCATCGGCAATATCACTCATCACCACCTGAAGCCCGGAATGGGCAGCCACCTGGGCAATTCCATTTCCCATCTGTCCGGCTCCCACGACACCAATCGTTTTAATTTCCATAAGGCCCCCAATTCTCAATGATCAATTTTCAATAGTCAATTATCAGTGAGAGACTTTAAAATAAAACTCCTCCCATTGATCATTGTTCATTGACCATTGACCATTGGCAATTGTTCTTTCAGATTCGTTCAACGATGAGGCTGACGGCTTCTGCGCCTCCCAGGCAGAGAGAGGCCATTCCTCTCTTCGCTCCCCTGTCTTTCATGGCATAGAGTAATGTGGTCAGAACTCTTGCGCCGCTGGCGCCGATGGGATGGCCCAGGGCCACAGCCCCACCGTTTACATTTACCTTTTCTCTATCAATGCCTAATGTTTTGAAGATGGCAACGGTTGTGGCTGAAAAAGCCTCATTGATCTCAAAAAGGTCAATCTCCTTGAGGGTGAGTCCTGCCTTTTTAAGCGCTTTCGGAATCGACAGGATCGGGGCAACCAGCACATCCTCTAATTCCACGCCGGCAGCAGCCTGTGCTCCCACCTTTGCCAATGGCTTCACGCCCAACGCCTGGGCCTTCTCACGGGACATGAGCACAAGCGCGCTTGCCCCGTCACTGATCTTGGAAGAATTTCCTGCGGTAACAACACCGCCCTCTTTGAAAAAAGATTTCAACCTGGCAAGAGCCTGAAGGTCTGTGTCCCGGGGGCCCTCATCCGTATCAAAAAGGGTTGGTTCTCCTTTCTTTGAAGGGAGGGGAATGGGAAGAATCTCTTCTTTAAATCTTCCCTCCTGGATTGCTTTCATCGCCTTGAGATTCGATTCGTGGCCAAACTGGTCCTGCTCCTCGCGACTGATATTGAACTTGACCGATTGAATCTCAGCCGTAAATCCCATATGGTAGTCATTGACCACATCCCAGAGGCCATCACGCACCATTCCATCGACCAGTTTTCCGTCCCAGAGCCTGTACCCCGTTCTTGCATTTTCGAGATAATAAGGGACACGACTCATACTCTCCATTCCGCCTGCAACGACTACCTCCGCATCGCCAGCCTGGATGACCTGGGCGGCAAGCATGACTGCCTTCAAACCCGACCCGCAGACTTTATTGATTGTGAGACCTCCTCCGGCCATCGGGAGTCCGGCTTTGATCATGGCTTGGCGGGCAGGGTTCTGTCCCAGCCCGAAGGGAAGGACATTGCCCATGATCACTTCATCCACATCCTCCTTCCGGATATTCGAGCGTTTGACGGCCTCTTCGATAACCTTTCCTCCAAGTTCGGTGGCGCTGAAAGAACTCAATGCACCGAAGAAGTTACCGATGGCTGTCCGGACGGCGCTGGTGATTACCACTTCTCTTATCAAGTTCTTCTCCTTTCTGAGCCGCCTCTTCGAAATTTATTTTCTGGCGGACTTTCCCTTGGTAGGTCTGGATCTCGACTTTTAATTTGAGGAGACTATTGATCCGTTCCTCGATCTTACCCGTATGACTATCCAGTAATTCCAAGAGTCTGGAAAGGACCTTTTTATTGGTCCGGTGAATCTGATAGATATCCTCGAGCTCAAGCATCTCTGATAGGGTAAGACCAAGATACTTGAGCCTCCGGATAAATTTGAGACGCTGGAAGTCCATCTCTGTATAGACTCTTTTTCCACCTTCGATCCTTTTTACCGAATTGAGGAGGCCGATTTCCTCATAATAACGGATTGTTCGCGGACTCAAGTCTATCAGGCTGGCCATCTCACCGATCTGATAATATTTTAACCCGTCGATTTCCATAAAGCCAATTACCCACTTAACGTAAACTGTGAAATCAACGTCCAAAAAAATGGAATCATGGAATATCGGAATGATAGGGAATTATCGGAAGAATGGAACACTGGAATATTGGAATATTGGGTTTTGATAAAAAATAGATGTTTTTCCCATTATTCCATCATTCCAACTTTCCACTATTCCAAAAAAGTCTATTCTATCCTCTATCATTCCAACATTCCAACATTCCCCTCTTGCCCTATACGGAAGGCCATTTACCTACGGAGAGAACGGCATAGCCGGCTTTCTCCAGATCATTGATTGCCGGTTGACAGTCTTCTGTTTGAATTCGAATGGCCGCAATCCTCTTGCCCTCCACCATAAAAGAGGGGGTGACAATACTGATGAGATTGATATTATGTTTTTTAAACACTTCGAGGATTCCGAGCATGGTTCCGGGCTTATCTTCGAAGGCGACGGTTAAACGGGAACCTCTCTGATTGGTGCCGAATATGTCCACCAGGTGATCCAGGGCATCCGTCTCTGTAAAAATTCCATAGAGTTTTCCTCCTTCCACTAAAGGGAGGCATCCGATCTTATGATCACGCATCAGTTTGACAGCCTCTTCGATCAATGTGTCCGGATTGATGGTAATCAGTTTTTCTTTGGGTGTCATAAAGGCTGAAACCTTCAGTTTTCCCAGGAGATAATTGAGCTCCTGGATACTGAGCAGGGTTGCGTCAGAGGGAGCGGCTTCCCGGATATCCCGGTCCGTGACGATTCCAATGAGGTGATTGTCCTTATCAACGACAGGAAGATGACGGACTCCTTTGTCATGGATGAGGCTCCGGGCTTCAAAAAAATTGGCGTCAGGATTAATCGTAATTGGGTTCCTTCGTATCTTCTCCCTCATGAATCCCGCGTAGTGGATCTTCATAGTTTCCTCTCCTTTCCTTTAAGTTGATTTTTTTTACCACAATTAGTAACTCGCGTCAAATTTAAAATTAATGTATCAATTTAGATGTTTGAAATCGTCTTGTAAAATCCCTCCCCTGCCTTCGCCGAAGCGGTTTCGCGCAGGCAGGCAACCTCCCTTTTCCCTCCGGGTCGGAGACCAAAGGGAGGAGAAACATTTCCCCCTTTTGACTCGCCGCGCCCGCGCTGGCGCAGCGGGCAAAAGGGGATGAAGGGGGATTAGATCAGTTTTTTCAAAGCGCTAAAATGTTACTAAACCCCTTACTCCCAACTGCGTTGGTCATCGATCTTTCGCGCTCCCTCAGGAATAGCTCCTCTGGGGGCAAATTCCACATTACCCCTCACCTTGATCACATCCCGGATCGATTTCTCAATCTCTTCCTTTAACCCTTCAGGTTGAGGGATCCCTTCTTTCAGTTCAATTCGGAAAGTCATCTCATCCTTATGTTCCTTACGCGTGACCACCACCTGGTATTTTTCAATCTGGGGATATCTTGATGCGACCTCCTCCGCCTGGCCGGGATGGACAAAGAGCCCCCTGACCTTGGTCACCTGGTCGACCCTGCCCAGGATCTTGATTAACCGGGGGGAGGTCCTCCCGCAGAGGCAGGGCGTTTCGGTCACAATGGAGAGGTCTCCTGTTCCAAAACGAATCATTGGATAGATCTTATTAAAACTGGTGGCAACAATCTCTCCGGTCTTTCCGGGTCCCAATTGTTTGCCCGTATCCGGGTCAACAATCTCAACTATTTTGTCATCCGGGATATGCATCCCGTTCTTTCCCAGGCACTCATAACCCAGGCATCCGATATCAGCAGTGCCATAGGTCTGACGGACGACCATCCCAAATTTTTCTTCCAATTTCGCACGAAGAGATTCGGGAAGCATCTCCGCAGCCACAAAACCGACCCGGAGGTTGAGATCTTTTTTTAGATCGAATCCCATCTCCTCTGCCTTCTCTGCAATGTTAAGAAGAAAACTGGGGGTTCCGCAAAACCCGGTGGCCTTAAAGGTCTTTAAGATATTGACCTGCTGTTCCGTATTTCCAACACCGGTAGGGATCACGACGCAGCCGTTCCGATGGAGGGAGTTGTCCACCATATGCAGGGCAAAGGGGACCATGTGGTAGCTGAACGTGTTAATGACGATGTCCCCTGGACGAAACCCTCCGGCATACATTCCCTGGGCCCAACCCAGTTCGTTATACTCCATCTCGCCCGGTTCGCAAATGGGTCCCGGAGAGACGTAGATTCTTTTCAACTCAGAGATCGGGATCCCTTCAAACCCGCCGAAGGGAGGATTCTTTTTCTGGAGTTCCACCAGATCGGCTTTTTTTGTAATGGGAATCTTTTCCAGATCCTTGATGGTCTGAATATCCTTGGGCTTCAATCTCACGGCATCCATTTTGTTTTTAAATGCGATGGAATGCTTATAAGCATATTGGATAATGCCTCTCAGTTTTTGATTGAGATATTCGAGGCGCTTTTTGTGGGGTAGGGTTTCGAGATTCTTCTTAAGGAAGCCTTTGGTTCGGTCCATGGGATCCTGTTTTGGCATGGGAGAACTCCTCCAAGATGAACAATGGTCAATTAGCTATGAACACAGTTAACAACTAATATCAGCGGTGGCTATCAGCCATCCGCTGCAGTGTTAGGCTGATCCAATAATAATTTTGTCATATCTCAAGGGCAGACCGATATCTTTATTTTTGGAGTCCTTATTTTTTTTCTGTGGGATAATTAGCTTTAAGCCATTCTTCCCAGCCCCCCTTGAGGACATATACTTTGGTAAATCCATATGATAAACGGGCCCCTTTTGCCAACATAGCACTGGTCTCTTCATTTGGTGAAGCACATTAAAAGACAAAGGTTCTCCCTTTTGGGTAAGTCTGCATAAACACCCCAATGGTACCCCCCATTGCTCGAACAGCTCCCTTAATCTTCAAATCACCGGACATATAGTCACCAATAAGACGCACATCCACGATAACCAAATCAGGGTTCTCAAGCATTGTCTTTAGCTCATCCTTTGTCATCATTGGGATATCTTCAGATAAGGCAAAGGTAGTGAGTAAGCCGGTTGTCAAAAAGATGGCCATCAAAACTGTAAATAATTCCTTTTTAATAATGACACTTTCCTTCAATAGATTATTCGCATTGAGACTTTTCATTGTATCCTTGCTGAAAAAAATCAAGGCCAATATTTTGCCTAACAATGGTCAATGGAGGACGATCGGTGAAGAACTCATTAAAATGGCAAATGATTATCGAGAATTGACCTATTCTGTGGTTTGCTCGGGGACCCGACCTTACCTCCCCTTCTCACGGTACGGCAAGGTCCCCAAGCGCACCGTCTGTTATTTCTTTGGAAACGTTCCTTCAAAGGGGACGAAGACATCACCCTTCTCTGTTGAAAAGACGGCCATTCCTTCGTGGACTTTGATTCCAAACTTAAAATCACCGACTTTTGCATACCAGTCTTTAATGAGATCGCCTGCGTTCAACTTTAACTCCTGAACCTTCGGAGCCTGGGCAACCAATAGGGTCAGTCGGATAGTACCTGAATCCATAATACTTACAACTCTATACTGACTTGTTGTTTTTGGAGGAAAGTAAATACGGTCATAGACCGTGGGGGTGGCAATTTCGATGTATTTGCCGGGAGCGGCTTCGAAAGAGACTGTGAATTTAATATTATCGAGCATGATATTGTATCCACTCGGGTTATCGACATTTAATACAAAACCGAGACCAAGTGGAGTTCTGGCTGGAAGATCAACCCAGGGAAACATGCTTGCTATCTCGACACGTTCCAATGTAATCTTAGGCTTTCCTGCATCATCCGTTGGGCGAAGACCTGCGCAACCCATCACCCCTGATATTCCAAAGATCATGATCAACAGCATTAACAATGGCTTTCGCATAATGAACCTCCTTTTATTTCGTTAGTCGTTAGGGGTAAGTCGCGAGGGGTTTAAATAATTTGCCGTTTATTTTTTTTCTAAACACTTCACGACTTGCGCCTCACGACTTACGGTATTAAGTGAGCCATCTTTTTCTTCTTTTATAATGCTTCACCTGTCTGAAACTCTTTCGCTCACCGATATCAGAGAGCCCCAAGTAGAAATCCCGGATGTCCGGATTCTCCTTCAGCTTCTCTGAGGTGTCATGCATCACGAGCCTGCCGTTCTCCAGCACATAGGCATAAGGAGCTACCGTGAGGGCTAACTTGACATTCTGTTCCACCAGGAGGAGCGGTATCTTCTCTTCCTTGTTCAATTTTTTGATGATCTCGAAGATTTCCTTAATCAGAAGAGGGGCCAGCCCCATGGAGGGTTCGTCCAGAAGCATCAGTTTCGGTTGGGCCATCATAGCCCTGCCGATCACGGTCATCTGCTGCTCCCCGCCACTGATGAAACCTGCTAAAACATTCTTCCTATCCACCAGCCTTGGGAAATAGCGATAAACCATCTCCAGCCTTTCTTTCGAGGCTGAACCTGTTCCCCTGAGATGAGCTCCGACCCTGAGGTTTTCTTCAACCGTGAGGTGTTCGAAGACCCGCCTTCCTTCGATAATCTGGAAAATTCCCTTTTTGGCAATCTCTTCAGCAGAGAGATGGTGGATCTTCTCTCCCATAAACTCGATTGATCCATCCGTCACTTCACCATCCTCATGCTTCAACAGGCCAGAGATCGATTTGAGGGTGGTTGATTTCCCAGCTCCATTCGCCCCAAGAAGGGCAACAATCCCTCCCTGGGGAACATCAATGGAGACTCCTTTTAACACCAGAATAACTTCGTGATACATGACCTCGATGTTGTTAAGTTTCAGGATCGTTCCATTATTCAATTTATCCTCCTTACCAACCGAGCCAGCCCGCCCACCTATCAGGAAACTTAGCTCGCATATCTAATTCGGCCACAGTTTGGGGTTTTCCCTTGATTACTCTTGCAACCCTGACAATGGAGCTGTAACGATGGTCTGTGGGAGTAAGCGTAACTAATTGGCCGCCAAATTCCTTCAAGCCTGGCCAGTCTTTAAAAGTCTCGAAAGCCTCTTTGATTCCTGGGCCGTTTAGTTTTCCTGCCTTATCAGCCCTTTTCATGGCTTCAACAGCCATGCCGACTTTTACCCATCCCTGAACCGTTCGGATCAATCGGTTTTCAAGCGGGACACCCGGGTTTAGTTTCTTGGCGTAGTCTAATACTTTTTTCTTTCCCGGGTATTCATCAATGAAAAGAGCGCATCCGAGAAGGCCCATAGCGCCCTCAGCCGCAGGACCAGCCAGTTTCGGAAGGTTTTCATCAAATCCCCAGTTATTGACAATATGATCAGCTCCCAATCCAAGGGCATAAGCATCTTTCATGGCGGCGGATACAGACATGGTGGTGTTGCCATGCCAAACCAGATTTGCTCCAAAGCCTTTAGCTGCAATCACCTGGCTTTTAGTATCCAGGGCGGTTAAACCGATATTATTGTCCGGACCGATCTCAAAACCAAGAATGGTTGCCTGTTCTTTAATGGCCTTAATGGGAGCGGTAGCATAAGGCGAGGAAGTATCCATAAAGCAGACAAACTTGGGTTTGGCGCCTTTATCTCGTAATTCCTTCCATTTGGGGTCTTTCTTCCAGACCTCTTCAAACCAATAGGTAATGGCTCCCCTCGCATTGGTTGAATAGTCCGTTCCATAAACGAAGTTGTAAGGGGTTTTCTTCGGATCGCACAGATGACCGGAGAAAGAACTGGAGAGGTAGGGCATCTTGTCAGCGTTGATTGTTGGAGAGAGGGCTTCGGTATCACCTGTTCCCCATCCTAAAACCATGGCCACCTTATCATAATCCCGAAAGCGTTTGTAAGTCGTGATGGCTTCAGGAACTCGGTAACCATAGTCATATTGAAACAGCCGGATCTTTTTACCATTAATCCCTCCCATATCATTGTAATACTGGGTGGCTTCCCGAACCCCCAATGCTTCATCCTTGCCCACATCGGATGTGGCGCCTGTTGTATCCTGGAGGGCCCCAAGTTTCACCTCTTGTCCTATGGCCCAGGAAGTAATGAAGCATAGAATAAAACACATGATGATCATTTTAATTCTCATTTGACACCTCCTGTTAAAAGTTAAGAAAATGATTTGATTTATGTTGCCTCCCACCATCCGATGACGTCGCATCACCTCCCTCTTTAGTGATTGGTAAATCGTGATTCGCAAATTTGTAGCGTCGGCATTTACTGCCGACGGAATTCTTTCGCCCTCAGTAAATGAGGGCGCTACGATCTTCTTCAACACGAGTCACGCCTGCGTGCCAGAACGCTGGCACTTCAGCGTGCAGGCACGAACCACGATCCACGCTAATATGAAAACGGCCAGAGGTTAAAATAGTTCTTTATCTGCCACCAACGATAAGAAATTCCATTCGGTTCATAGATGAGAAAGAGGGCGATGGCCAGACCGAAGGCGGCCTCTTTCACATAGAGAAATTTCTCCAACAAAAGGGGCAAAAAGGGCATAATATTTACAAAGACAGGATTCTGGGTGAGAACGAAGATAAGGAATTTGAGCCCTTCAGGGATAAGTGTCATAAATAAGGCGCCGAAGATCGTTCCGTGGATGCTTCCCACTCCTCCGATGAGGATGACACCTACGAGCCAGAGAGACCAGCCGAAATGGAAGTGTTCGGGGCTGACAGCAGAAAGAGAGGTTACCCAAAAGGCGCCGGCAATTCCGCCAAAGAACCCTGCCACAAAAAAGGCTAAAAGTTTATACAAAACGATATTAACGCCCATTGTTTCTGCGGCGATATCATTGTCCCGAATGGCAATCCAGGCTCGGCCGATCTTTGAACGCACCAGATTTGCCATGACAACAGTGCATATGACAACCAGTATCGCCATGAGGTAATAGACATCTTTATCATTCTTGATCACCCATGGACCGATTGTTACAGCTCCCGGTGGAATGGAGAAGGCAACCCCCCTTCCGCCAATCTGGCTGACATACTGGGTGATGAAAAATTCCACTGTGAGAAATTGAGCGGCCATCGTGGTCATAATAAGATAGAATCCCTTCACCCGGGCAGAGGGGAGGCCAAACAGGACAGACCATAAGCCGCCGACAATTCCCCCCATGATCATAGCAATAGGGTAGGGGATATGAAGTTGAAGCATCAGTAGCGTACAGGTATATGCTCCCATCGCCAGAAAAGCGGAATGTCCGAGGG
>MGQQ01000030.1:0-3776 GCA_001798855.1 Deltaproteobacteria bacterium RBG_16_49_23
CAAACCTCTTTTACCTCCAGGGATATTCAGAAATTGGTTCAATTTGAAGTTTTGAGTTATTCAGGCGCGGAGGAGGAGACGAAAAAGAGGAAACCGACCAAAACCTCTGCCATCAACTGGGAGATGCTGGAGAAGCGGATCGGGCAGAGCGAGGCGGCCTTCCAGAGGCCGATGATTCGAAAGAAGATCCGAGAATTGGTCCAGTACTATCTGGATTGTAAAGAGTCCCAGAATCTACCTGCCATACCAGGGGCCGTGATCATGATCACGGAAAAGAAGCTTAGCTTCTCCCCGATAGGGAAGAATCCCAACCTGGGAATGCTTCAGATTCCCGAAGAGCCGGGAATTCTTCGATGTCTCGATGGTCAACATCGCCTCCTCGCCCTCAGTGCTCAGATGGAAACAGATTTGGAGATCGACGTCCCAGCCGTTCTCTTCGATACGTTGGATGCTCGGCAGACCGTTGAGCTTTTTGTGACCATCAATGCGAAGCATACGCGGCTCAACCCCTCCCACCTCATCTCGTTAGCCGGCCGAAGGCTTTATGCTGATTCGTATCAGGCCTTAGCCCATGATATCATTCGTACTCTCAACGAAGAGGAAAGCTCTCCTCTGCACAGAGAGATTAAAATATTGGGTGTGGGAAAGGGCCGAGTCTCCCAGGCTTCCTTGGCAGAAGAGATGGTGGATCTTTTTGGCAACATCGAGAAGCTGGGAGGAGCGAATCGGTTCAAGGAATTCGAGCAGAATGGAAAGCGATTCTTTTTGAACTATTTTAAGGCCATTCTGGCCATTTTTCCGAAGGCCTGGGCCGGGCGGAAATACAGCATCAAGACCGGAGCCGCCCTCCGTGCCTTCATACGGGTGAGCCCCGATGTGATGGCTCGATCAAAAGAGTTAAAGAAAGATTCTTTCGACTACTTTGGCATCCGGGAAGCGATCAAACCCTGGGGCGATCGGATCGGAGAAACACGGTTTGAGACGGACGGAGAGTGGAAGCAGAAATTGGCAGGAGGAACGCGAGGGACGGTCGACCTCCTCGCCCGGGAACTCCGCGATGCCATGAAGTAAAGGACATCGGCATTTAAAGCCACAGCTACGACCATCATATAGAGGAGGAGTTCGATTTTAAAAAACTGAAATAGAAATCAGGCTTTTGTCTTGAAGAGGAGAGCGGGGGTAGCCCATGACAGAAGAAGGGAAAAAGCTGACCGAGGAGGAATTTGTAGTTCAAGCGATCAAGAAATTGAGAAAGGACCCCTTTCGGGGGATCCACAGCGTCTACAGCGGGTTCAATGAAGCCTTTCGAAAGTATTTCGGAACCAATCCTGTGGAGGCGACCTCCAGACTGGCCAAGGAGGGCAAGATTGAGACGAGAGCTTTTAAAGGAGGGGTGATGCTCTTTCTTCCTGGAGAGGCTCCTCAAAGGCCTTCTGCAGAAGAGATCATCCAGTTGATCGGTGGGGGTCAAGCCTCGTCCCTTTCTGAAGAGGAGTTCGTCATCGAAGGGATAAAGAAATTAAGGAGAGAACCTTACCGGGGTATCCACAGTGTCTTCAGCGGGTTAAATGATGCCTTCCGGAAACATTTCAACAAAGACCCAATCGAATTTACCAGCAAAATGGTCTCGGAGGGAAAGATAGAGGTCATTCCCTTAAGGAGTGGAAAAGGAGTCATGCTCTACCTTCCTGGAGATGGGCCAAAGGGACGAAAGACCGACGAGGCCCTGAAGAAGATCTTGGAGTAAAGAACATTAATTTTACTATCCTGTCATTCTTCTATGTTTCAGAATCTCATTGGAAAATAAACATTGGTAGGGGAAGCTTTAGCCTCCCTTTTCGGCAGAATTCAAGCCTGTAGGGCGTGATCCCCCTGCCTTCGCCGAAGCGGCTTCGCGCAGGCAGGCGAGCACGCCTTTAATAGTTTGACAAGAGCTCACCATGAGGGTGCGTTCGGGGAACGCACCCTACATATCTGATCAGGATAAAAAGGATATGAAACTAGGATCCGTTCTATACCTTTCACGTAAAGATGTAGAAACGATTGCTCTTCCCATGCAAGAAATAATCGATGCACTGGAAGCGATGTTTAAAGAGAAGGGTGCCGGCCGTACAGAGATGCCACCCAAACCAGGCATCCATACACGTCCTGACGCCTTTATCCACGCCATGCCTGCCTATATCCCCAGCCTCCAATCAGCAGGCATGAAATGGGTGTCAGGTTACCCGGACAATCAAAGAAGAGGTCTTCCCTATATCACCGGACTCCTCTTGCTGAACGACCCAGAGACAGGCATACCCATCGCTATCATGGACTGCACCTGGATTACGGCTAAGCGTACAGGTGCAGCCACGGCCGTGGCAGCCAAGTACCTCGCCCGTCCTGATAGTACCACGGTCGGGATCGTGGCTTGCGGAGTGCAAGGCCGCAGCAATCTTGAAGCCCTAAGCTGTCTCTTCAAGATTAAGAAAGTGAAGGCCTACGATCTCTACCCTGAAATAGCCGAGCGGTATGCAGCTGAAATGAGCAAGGTCCTGAATCTGGATATTGAGCCTGTGAAAAGACTGACCGAAGCAGTGAAAGGCCTAGACCTTGTGGTAACCAGCGGTCCTATTCTTAAACATCCGAAACCCCTCATCGAACCGGGGTGGCTTGCAGAGGGAGCCTTTGCCTCTCCTGTGGATTTTGACTCCTACTGGAAGGGGGAGGCAATGCGTCAGATCAATAAACTTGCTACCGATGACCTCGTGCAGATGCGTTACTACAGGCAGGAAGGGTACTTCAAAGAGACACCAGAGCCTTATGCTGACCTCGGTGAGATTGCGGCCGGCCTGAAACCAAAGCGTGAATCTGCCGACGAGCGGACCATGAGCATCAACCTGGGCCTTGCCCTAGATGATATGGCCACAGCGATCCGGATTTATCAACTGGCCAAAACAAAAGGGGTGGGTCTGAAAATGCCTCTTTAAGAATTGACACATTCCATTTTTGGAGATTCAAAAAGGGGACAACCGTCCCCTTTTTATTTGTCTAACCAAATACCGGTTGGTAGCAATTTTTTATTCCGGCAGGACTAATTCTTTCAAGGCGGCTACATACGTTTGGTAGGTTCTTGAATCGAAGAGGACGAACCGGATGAGTTTAATGTCTTGATGTCTCTCCAAATAGTTCGCAACCGTATTTAACGCAATGCGGGAAGCTTCCTCCACCGGGTATCCATAAACTCCGGTGCTGATAGAAGGGAAGGCGATCGAGGAAATGTTCTGTTGAGAGCATAACTCCAAACTCTCTCGATAGGCAGCGCCCAGAAGCGCCGCATCTTTGGGAGACCCGGAATACCTTGGACCCACGGCATGGATCACATATTTCGCTTTGAGATTCCCACCCCCCGTCATCACAGCCGATCCTGTCGGACAACCCTTATATCTGGCTTTTAGCTCAGCCATCAGGGAGGGACCCCCTGCGCGGTGAATCGCGCCATCGACTCCGCCCCCTCCTGCCAAAGCCGAATTGGCAGCGTTCCCAACGGCCTCCGTATCCTGAAGGGTGATGTCGCTCTGGACCACTTCTAACGTCGACTTGCCGATATTGATTTTAGCTGCCATCAAAGCTACTAATATCAAAAATGGTTGACTTCGTCAAGAGATGGAATTACTGTTGTCGACAATGAAAACTTTCCATTACGGCTGGGTCATTGTGGGAGTGGGCGTCCTTGTCAAAATGGCGGGATTGGGGTTTGGCCGTTTTGCCTATCCGATGCTTCTCCCCAGTATGAG
>MGQQ01000030.1:3901-4718 GCA_001798855.1 Deltaproteobacteria bacterium RBG_16_49_23
TCGGCTCTCTTTTGTGTGGGGCACTCTCCATGTTCTTCATCGGCCGATTGTTAGGGTTCTTTCCTCTTCTTTTCTTCACCTTTACCATGGGAGCAGGGGGTGGAGGGGTTCACATTTCCATGACGACTCTTCCCATGGCATGGTTTGAAGAGCGAAGGCTGGGAAGGGCCGTTGGGGTCCTTACCGGGGGAACAGGTCTTGGTATTATCGTCACGGGCCTTTTGCTTCCTTATCTTTTGTCCCGTCTGGGTCAGGAGGCATGGAGACAATGTTGGTTCCTTCTCGCCCTGATCACTTTTGCTGTTGCGATAACCGGATTGATATTATTGAGAGAGAAACCAGGCCAGATCAACATGCTTTCTTCTCCTGATGAAGAGACGAAAGGCCTCCCTTCCAGAGGGAGAAGAGATGGGCTCACTCTCAAAGCCATCTTTATCATCTATTTCATCTTTGGATTTGCCTATAACATCTATACGACCTATTTTGTGGCCTATATGATCGAGGAGATTCATATTCCCGAAAAAACCGCAGGGAGCCTCTGGGCCATTTTTGGATGGATGTGCATGGTGAGTGGATTGGTGTGGGGATTTCTTTCAGACCGACTGGGAAGGAGAAGAGCCCTTCTCTGGAACAACGGAGTCATTTCATTAGCCCTGATTCTCCCTCTCTGTTTCCATCAGGTTTTTCTTCTGGGGATTTCTACCTTTCTATTCGGGTTCACTTTTTTAGGCACCGTTGCCATTATTGCCGCGTCCATTGGAGATCAGGTGGGGGAAAAAAGGGCGTCGGTCTACGGTCTGGTTACCCTGATCCATGG
>MGQQ01000030.1:4736-4869 GCA_001798855.1 Deltaproteobacteria bacterium RBG_16_49_23
CACAACTTTGGGCGGCTATTTCAAGGACCTCACCGGGTCTTTTCAGTTGACGCTCATTTCCTCCCTGACCGGTTTTCTCCTTTGTGTCATCCTCACGGCCCTTCACAAAAAAGAATAAAGGGATTCCAATCTT
>MGQQ01000031.1 GCA_001798855.1 Deltaproteobacteria bacterium RBG_16_49_23
ACAATCACGCCCCGATCCAATTCCATGGCTTTTTGTAACGTTCCCCACATGACTGCCCCAGAACTGATGCCACAAAAGATTCCCTCCCGGATGGTAAGGACCCTCGCCATCTCAAAGGCGTCTTCATCCTTTACATTGATCTTTTCATCCAACCGGGTGGGGTCATAGATCTCAGGGACATATTGGTGACTGAGATTCTTTAATCCTTGAATCTTTGAATTGGGATAAGGCTCCACACCAACAATCTTAATCTCGGGGTTATATTCTTTGAGTCGTTTGGAAACCCCCATGAGGGTTCCGGTTGTGCCCAAGCCCCCAACAAACATTTTTACCTTTCCTTTGGTAGCCCTCCAGATTTCCTCACCCGTTGTCTCATAATGGGCAAGCACGTTGTATTTATTCTCAAATTGATGAGGCATGTAATACTTAGGGTCCTTGGCCATCTCCTCAGCCAAATCAATAGCCCCGTCCATTCCCTTGGAACCCTCGCTCAAGATAATTTTGGCTCCAAAAGCCGTTATGATTTTTCTCCTCTCCATGCTCATCGTTTCAGGCATCACCAATTCCAATCGATATCCTTTGACCGCACAGACCATGGCCAGGGCGATCCCCGTATTCCCACTGGTAGGCTCGATGACGATTTTATCCTTTGACAGAAGGCCTTCTCTCTCCCCATAATCAATCATGTATTTGGCAATGCGATCTTTAACAGAGCCCGCGGGATTGTACCGTTCCAATTTGGCATAGACCTTCACTTTCTTATTGGGAACGATATGATTGATCTTTACCATAGGAGTATATCCCACTAAGTCGACCATATCCTCAGCCACTCGATACATACCTTCTCGTGCCTCCTTAATTAGAGAAAAGTCTGCAGTTTAATGGTCAGGGTTAAGATGCCCGTTTTGTCAAAGGGTTATGTGACTAGGTTTTAAACCGTAACCCTTTCACCTAAACCCAAACCGGCTTCTTCACCTCGATCCAATGACAACTCCCATCCTTGCTGTATTACAAAATACTTAAAATCTCCGTCCCATTTTCAGTGATGGCAATCGTGTGTTCAAAATGGGCGGAGCGTTTCCCGTCGGCCGTTACCACGGTCCAACCGTCGGAGAGAATTTTAACCTCATGCGTGCCTTCATTCACCATGGGCTCTAAGGCGAAGACCATCCCTCTCTCTAACCTGGGTCCCTGGTGAGGGGATCCAAAATTGGGTATCTGAGGTTCTTCATGAAGGTCTCGACCAATCCCGTGGCCAACGAAGTCTCTCACGACAGAAAATCCATGGCTCTCCACCCAGGCCTGGATGGCATAAGAGATATCAAAGAGGCGATTTCCAACCTCTGCCTTTTCAATTCCGACATAGAGAGCCCTTTCCGTGACCTCAAGAAGTCTCCTGGCTTCCCCGTCCACTTCACCGATAGGGAGGGTGATCGCTCCGTCTCCAAAATAACCGTTGAGGTTGACCCCTACGTCAAGACTGACCAGGTCCCCTCCTTTCAATTTCCGTTGACCGGGGATGCCGTGAACCACCTCTTCGTTGATTGACACGCAAAGGCTTGCGGGGAATCCCCGGTACCCCTTGAAGGCAGGCAAGGCTCCTCTTGAAAGGATGATCTTCTCCACCATCTGATCCAATTCTTTCGTGGTCACCCCTGGCCCAATCGCCATCCTCAGTGCCTGAAAGGCCTCTGCCACAATGGCATTGGACCTCTTCAGATGCTCAATTTCTCGAGAAGATTTGATAATAATCACACGAGTAGTATGCATTTGAACCCAAGAATTGTCAACCTTTCGACTGCCCTGACCCATAGACAAGGACTTGCTCAAGGTTGACCCCTTCGACTTCGCTCAGGGCAAGCCCTGAGAGGCGCTTTCCTGGCTCGTTTTCAAAAAAGAGGCTGAACGCCGTCGAACGGGTCAATGAATCAAAAGCCCGTTTTCTATTGACTTTATCGCCCTAACCAGTAAAATAGGATAGATTTGATCATGAAGAGGGAAAAGATATGATTCCCAGATACACCCGACCAGAGATGGCAAGGATCTGGACAGATCAAAGGAAGTTTGAAACCTGGCTTGAAATCGAACTCATGGCCTGTGAAGCCTTGGCTGAATTGGGTGAGATCTCTCAACAGGCCGTACAAGAGATCAAGGAGAAGTCGAAATTTGACATTCGAAGAATCGATGAGATAGAGAAAGTGACGAAACACGATGTGCTCGCCTTTTTGACCAACGTGGGGGAAGCGATCGGTCCTTTATCCAAATACCTCCATTATGGACTCACCTCCTCCGACATCCTTGACACCTCTCTCGCTTTGCTGTTGAAAGAGGCCTCTGAAATCATTCTTCAAGACATCCATCGCCTTTTGGATGTCTTGAAGAAGAAGGCCTTCGAATACAAAGACACCTTGATGATTGGACGGACCCATGGCATTCATGCCGAACCCACCACCTTCGGTCTCAAAATGGCCCTCTGGTATGATGAGATGAAACGAAATCTCACCCGAATGGAAAGGGCGAAAGATGCCGTAAGCGTCGGTAAAATCTCAGGGGCTGTCGGAACCTTTGCCCACATCCGTCCTTTTGTCGAAGAATATGTCTGCAAACGATTGGGGCTTAAACCAGCCCCCATCTCAACCCAGATCGTCCAGAGAGACCACCATGCTGAATTCTTCACCACTCTGGCGATCATCGCCTCCTCCATTGAAAAGTTTGCTGTGGAACTGAGACACCTTCAACGAACCGAAGTCCTTGAAGCCGAAGAATTCTTCTCTAAAGGCCAAAAGGGATCTTCTTCCATGCCCCACAAGAGGAACCCTGTCTCAGCCGAGAATCTTACCGGTCTGGCTCGACTGATACGTTCTTACAGCATCGCTTCCTTAGAGAACATTCCCCTATGGCATGAAAGGGATATCAGTCATTCCTCGGTGGAAAGGGTGATTGCTCCCGATGCCACCATTCTGATCGACTATATGCTGGACCGTCTCACCTCCCTCATCCAAAATCTCATCGTCTATCCTGAAACCATGAAGGCGAACATGGAAAGGATGGGAGGCCTCATCTTTTCAGAGGCCATTCTTCTCCTCCTGACAAGAAAGGGTCTTGCACGGGAGGAGGCTTATGCCGTCGTTCAAATGAATGCCATGAGGGTTTGGGAAAAGGGCGAGGATTTTAAATCCCTTCTCTCTCAGGACGAGAGGATTCAACGTCTCCTCACGCGACAGGAGCTCGATGGGGTCTTCGATCTCCGGAGCCACCTCAAACACGTGGACGATATCTTCCGAAGGGTCTTTGGAGGTCCATAAGATGAAGAAGGAACAGAGAAAGCCCACTAACCTGAGACAGCTCTTGGGGATCAAAGAGCCTCCGGATCGAGGGGGAAAAAAGAAGCCTACCCTGAAGAAAACTCACTTCACCATCTGGTATTTTGTCATTGCATTCCTCATCATCCTCTTCATCCAGAATTACTTCGTGATGAAAAAGACCGAGGATGTGATTTCTTATAGTGAGTTTAAGGAGGCCCTGAGGGCGAACAAGATTAAAGATATCACCATCACTCCGGAAACGATTTCTGGAGAGAGGGAGACAGAGAATGGTCCCCGGAAATTTCAAACCGTCCGGGTGGAGGATTCTGATCTGGTCAAGGAACTCGAGGCCTCCAAGATCAAATACACCGGAAAGGTGGAAAGTAAATGGCTGATGAATATCCTTTCCTGGATCATCCCCCTCGTCTTCTTCTTCTTCATCTGGAGGATCCTCTTCTCTCGCATCGGACCGGAAACGAGCGTCATGTCCTTTGGCAAGAGCCGGGCTAAAATCTTCGCCGAGAAGGATAAGAAAGTCACCTTCGCCGATGTGGCCGGGATCGACGAGGCAAAAGAGGAACTGAAGGAAGTGGTCGAGTTTCTCAAGACTCCAGGGAAGTTTCAACGTCTGGGTGGAAGGATTCCTAAGGGAGTCCTTCTCGTCGGGATGCCCGGAACGGGGAAGACCTTGTTGGCTAAAGCAGTGGCCGGAGAGGCCAATGTTCCCTTCTTCTCCATCAGTGGTTCTGATTTTGTGGAGATGTTTGTCGGAGTGGGAGCTGCCCGGGTGAGGGACCTCTTTGCCCAGGCTCAAACCCATGCCCCCTGTATTATCTTCATCGACGAACTCGATGCCCTGGGAAAGGCCCGGGGCGTCAATCCCCTTGGGAGGCATGACGAACAGGAGCAAACCCTCAATCAACTCTTGGCCGAGATGGATGGTTTCGATTCCAATACAGGAGTGATCATCATGGCCGCCACCAATCGGCCCGAAATTCTCGACCCTGCCCTACTCAGACCGGGCCGCTTCGACCGTCATGTTTTAGTGGACCGACCCGATATCATTGGTCGTGAGGAGATCCTGAAGATTCACACTCGAAATGTGAAACTCTCTCCCGATGTCGATCTAAGAGTGATTGCGTCAAGAACCCCTGGTTTTGTAGGTGCGGATCTCGCCAACATTGTGAATGAGGCTGCCCTCCTGGCTGCCCGGAAGAATAAAGAAGGGGTTGAGATGTCCGATATCGAGGAGGCCATCGATCGCGTGGTGGCAGGGTTGGAGAAGAAGCGAAGGCTCATGTCGAAGAAGGAAAAAGAGATTGTGGCCTTTCACGAATCCGGTCATGCCATTGCGGCCACTCTCCTACCGAATGCCGATCCGGTCCGTCGCATCTCCATCATCCCCAGGGGGATCTCCGCCCTGGGTTATACGCTCCAGCTGCCCACGGAAGATCGGTACCTTATGACCAAATCAGAGTTGCTTGACCGTCTGGCTGTGTTGCTGGGGGGAAGGGTGGCGGAAGAGATCGTGTTCGGGGAAATCTCCACAGGGGCTCATAACGATCTCCAGCGGGCCACCGATATTGCCACCAGCATGGTCAAAGAATTCGGAATGAGTGAAAGACTGGGCTATGTCACTTTCGAGAAGGAGAAGAAACCCCTCTTCATTCCCTCCTCTCTCACCTCTGGAAGGGAGTACAGCGAGGATACGGCCAAACAGATCGACGAAGAGGTGAAAAAGATCATCGACGAAGCCCATCAAAAGGTAAAAGAGATCCTTACGTCGAAGAAAGATCGACTGGAAGAACTCGCCCGTTTCTTGATGGAGAAAGAGGTGGTCGAGGAACAGGACTTGAAGAGAATTCTTCAGTTGCAAGTGGCCAAAGCATGATCAAGAGAATTTTCAAACACCTTCGAACTAAGATTTTCGCGGGGATCTTGGTGATCCTGCCTCTCGGGATTACTTTCCTCGTCTTGAAGTTCGTCTTCAACGCTCTGGACAGCATCCTCGACCCACTCATGCCCAAGGTCTCTATCTATCTTTTCCAACGCGACATTTCCATCCCCGGCCTGGGAGTCGTCGGGTTCTTCCTCCTCCTCTACCTCATCGGTGTGGTCACCACCAATGTGTTGGGCCGAAAACTGGTCAACTGGACCGACAAACTCTTCGTTCATATTCCAGTGGTCAAAAATATCTATCTCTCGTCAAAGCAACTGACCGATGCCTTTTCCACGACGAAAAGGGGCTCCTTCCGGCAGGCCGTCTTTGTCGAATTCCCCCGGGAAGGAAACTTCGTTCTTGGATTTGTCACCAATGAGTTGACCGATCTCGAGGATGAAAAAAAAATCACCGTCTTCATCCCGACGGCGTTTGCCCCTCCCGCCGGCCACCTTCTTTTCCTCCCAAAAGAGAAGGTCTTTCCGTCTCAAATGACCGTTGAAGAGGCCATCAAAACGATTATGTCCGTGGGCATCGTCACTCCTTCCCACCTCACCGTCTCCTTAACCCATGCGACATCAGGTAAGGAATTAATTGAAAATTCGGAAGGGATGAAGTATCTTAATTCAAAAGTCGAAGGAGGTCCTTAACCATGGAAGCTGTTACGCTTCTCATCGCAGTCGCTGCTCTTATCATCTCCATCCTCGCATACCAACGGACGGGAGGCACCGCTGAACTGAAACACCAGATTGAATCCAAGACCTCCTCTCTTGACTTGAAGCAGGAGATGGATGCCTTGGTGTCCATGACCGATGCTCTGAGGGAGAAGACAGCCGATGCCCTCGATCGGTTGGAGAAAGTCGTCCGGAAGACGGAAAAGAATCAAACGTAAGACTCGTTTCATCGAAGAGATCCCTTTTTCTTCTCGCGATCACACACATCAAAGACGCTGATGCCTGAACTATTCAAAACCATCTCTTCTTGGCTCACCACCTCCTGGATCAAGGTGATCGGGATTCTGATCACGCTCATCATCCTCTTCCAGATGTCGAAATGGATTGAGAAATGGTTGGAAAGATTTATCCCCGAGAAAGATTCCCTTCAGGCTGTCGAGGCAAAAAAGAGAGCCCAAACCTTGGGCAAGATCCTGCGCCGTGCCCTTCTCATCGTGATCGCCTTCATCGCTGTCCTGATGATTCTAGGGGAACTAGGCATCCAGCTGGGCCCTTTATTGGCCACTGCGGGTATTGGGGCCGTGGCCCTTGGTTTTGGCGCCCAAAGCCTTGTCAAGGATGTCATCAGCGGCTTCTTCATCATCCTCGAGAACCAGTATCGGATCGGGGATGCGATCGACGTGGCCGGAGTTTCCGGTCTCGTTGAATCTGTTAGTTTGAG
>MGQQ01000032.1 GCA_001798855.1 Deltaproteobacteria bacterium RBG_16_49_23
TTCAGGATGCAGGTCGTTTTGGTTTCAGCCGGTTCGGAGTCCCTCCCTCCGGGGCCCTCGACCCTTTCTCCTTCAGGGCTGCCAATCTGCTGGCCAGCAATCAGGGAAATGAAGCCTGCCTGGAAATCACGCTTAGGGGCTTAAAATTAAAAGCTCTCAATGAGTCGGTCATTGCCATCACGGGCGGAGACCTCTCACCCAGCCTCAATGGCGAGCTCCTTGAGATATGGAGAACCCATCTTCTCGTTGAGGGCGATGTCATCGCTTTTAAAAAAGTTCGCTCAGGATGCCGCGCCTATCTTTCTGTGAGTGGAGGATTCATTGTCCCTGAAGTAATGGGAAGCAGATCGACCTACCTCTCCGGAAGGTTCGGTGGCCTGGAGGGAAGGCCCCTTAAAAAGGGAGATATTCTCTACAGGCACGGGTCACCTCCCCCGCTCAACCGGATAGGACTTCGATTTCCGAAGGCGTGGATCCCCCATTTTGAAAAGGAGGCAAATCTCCGTGTGATTCCCGGTCCCCAGGATCAACACTTCACAGAGAAAGGTTTTCAGACCTTCACGAATTCAACTTATCAGGTAACGCCTCAAAGCGATCGGATGGGGATACGTTTGGAAGGTCCGAAGATCGAGAGAAGAACCGATGTGGAGGAATCGATCATCTCAGAAGGATTCCTCTCCGGCGCCATTCAGGTCCCTGGCGATGGGAGACCGATCATCATTCTGACCGAGCTGGTTACCGGCGGTTATACCAAGATCGCAACAATCATTTCAACGGACTTAACGAAAGTGGCGCAACTGAAGCCAGGAGACCGTGTTCGGTTCTATCCCATCTCTATTGAGGAGGCCCACCAGCTCTTGAAAGAAGATGAAGAGCGCCTTCAGGGTTTCAAAAAATCCCTTCAGGAGAGTTAAGGATTGGAAGGAATCTCAAACTCATAGAAGTGGGCATGCGAGCCAAAATAGATCTTTCTGCCTGCAATAGCCATGCCTGAGGTGATCGGCACAGGAGGCTTTGCCATGGGAAGGGCCAGATCCTTTCCCGGTTCAATGAAAAAAATCTCCTCCTGTGTGAGTCCGTAAAGTAATCCATCAGGCCCCATCTGAAGGGAGACTTCCAACGGCCTTTTCAATCCGAGATCAAAAACCTTTCTCACCATCCTCTGCTCCGGATCGAAGACGAAGACCTTTTCGCTATCTGTGATTCCATATACCAGACCATCGGGAGTGGCGGCGAGGGAAAGGATTGTTCTCGCATCAGGGACAGGAACAATCTCGAAGACCTTCTTCTCCTCTTTCGGGTCCCAGAGGATGAGTCTTGCCTCTTTTTCGATGGCTCGTGTCCCGCCTCCACCCCGAACCGAACTTCCCCCGGCAACGAGATCAAGTTTTTCGAGGTAGGTCAATGAGGCGATGCTCTGATTTGGAATGATATGGCGGTAGACCCTCCTCTCATTCTTCTTCGGATTGTAGACGCTGATTGCGCCGCCATGAAGTCCATAATCAGGATAACTGCCAATATAGATCTTTCCGTGGGGGCCGGCAATCATTGCCCTCGGGCGGTCCTGCCCTTCTCCCAGAGGCCCCAGGTCTCTTGGATTGGCCTCTTCTCCGTCACCAAACTTTAATGGTCTCTTCGGATCATAGAAAGAGATCCGGGCGCCTGGATAGGAGCAGAGGTAGAGCCTGTCACCATAAGATCCCATCGAATAGACCTGTCCGCCGGCATGGGCGGCCTTCCCCAGATTGACGAGAGACTCATCCTTCGGATCATAAACAAAGAGCCTCAGGGGAAGCATACTGCTTCCGTAGATCCGGCCATCCGGGCCCGAACCCACAAAGAAGAGAAAAGCCCCGGAAGCCTCATGCCGGAGGGGAATCCCCTTCTCCTCCTTCGTAGCCGGGTTTTGAATTTTGAGAAGGTCTGTATCGACGAGGTGGAACTGTCGTCCATCCGGAAACCCCTTTTTAGGGAATGGGATCTCCCGCTCCTGAACCTCAAGGAGATTCTTTCCGTCTTCGATGCGAAACCATTTGCCCGATGGAAACTTCGCATAGACTTTTCCATCCTCTCCTCTTGTCAGGCTGAGCCAGCCGGATCTTCGCTCCTCGAATGGGATGAGAGACGTCCTGGTCTCTTTCACAGGGTCGAAGACAACGATGTCCGTCTTCTCAAACCGGATCGCACAATAGATCAGCCCATCACTACCCGCAGTCGGATAACAGTAGAACTGGCTTTCATCCATCCGGCCAAAATTCTTCATCTCACCCGTCTTCGGATCGTAAGAGAAGAGTTTGGCAGAGGGAAAAGTTCCACCCCAGATCTTTCCGTCCGGTGCGGTTGTGAGCGAACAGATGAAGGATTCGCTTTCTCCCCCGGGCCGTCCCAGATCATCCCATTTCTCGGTCTTCGGATCGAAACGGAGGAGATGGGCACGATAGTAACTTCCAAGATAGATCCGGTTCTCCTGATCGACTGTAAATCCCCAGGAACCCATTTCATCGGGAAGAGGAGCATTGAATTGACGGACCTCGCCGGTATCGGGATGAACGGTTAAAAGGGAGAGAGATTCCTTATACCGGCCGAGGACGATATAGATCGTGTCTGTTCTGTCGGTTTTTCCTGGACCGGCATAGACCCCCCAGGAGATCCCTTCCTTCACCGGCACGCCGAGATTTCGAAAGGCAAAAGAAAACTGCGGAAACGGGCTGAGAATGAAAAATAGGAGGATGGGAATAAAAAATCGAAATCCCCTCAATCCATCTTTTCCAAAGGTTCTTAATCTTTCCCCCCCCTTTTTTACAAAAGGGGGATAGGGGGGATTATACGTTCGGTTCTGTCTCCTGAGCGCTGGGGGCATCGGCAATAGCTTGAGTTGTTTCAGGCGTTGCTTGCGTAGTCTGGGGTTTTGGCTTCCTCGCCCTGGGACGCCAGCGTGATTTGACGGTCTTCCGTTCCTTCAGAGGCTTCACTTCCTTCAATTCCTCCGGTAGCCCCTTTTTCTGTTCCTTCCCAAAACCGACGACCACATAGGTCCCGCTTCGGGTATCGGTTCGAAGCCGGATGATCCCCTCCTTTTCGGCATCCTCAAGGAGATCGCTGAAGGTCCGGTAGCCATGATAGGACTCATTGAAGGAAGGTTTCTTTCGTTTGATCGTTTCTTTCACCATGGAGGACCACAGAACTTCCTTATTCTCACGGACCAGGGCGACTACGGAATCGACCAGGAGCTGAAAGGCTTCTCTCTTCTTTTCGGGCAGATCCTGCTCAATTTTGGGAGGAGTCCCGATGGGCCGCTCCAAATCTTCATAGTAGATGAATTCATCGCAGTTACCGATCAGAAGATTGGAGCTCGACTCCTTCATCCCGAGACCAATCGCACGCTTTCCGTTCTCTTTCAGCTTGGAGACCAGGGGCGAAAAGTCGCTATCGCCGGAGACGATGACAAAGGTATCGATGTGCTCCTTCGAATAACAGAGATCGAGAGCATCTACGCAGAGCCGGATATCCGCGGAGTTCTTTCCGGTCATCGCACGCTTCGGAATCTCGATCAATTCAATGGCCGCTTCATGAAGGGGTTTTTTATACTCCGAATAATCGGCCCAATCGGCATAGGCCTTCTTCACGATGATCTTCCCCTTTTCGACCAACCGTTCCAGGACTTTCTGAATCTCGAAACGTTTATCCTTCTTGCCTTTAAAACCAAGGGCAAGGTTCTCAAAATCGATAAAGACCGCCAGGCTATGTTCTGTTTCAGTCATTTTCTCTCCTTTCCCTGAAACAATCCTACAATTAAATAAAGATTTTGTAAACCCCGTTAGATGGCCTCCGACTGTCTACCGGGATAGAAAATGACCTTATTTTTCCCTCTCCCCTGGCGGGAGAGGGAAAGGGTGAGAGGGAAAACAGGCTGTTCACCCCCACCTTAATCCTCCCCCATCAAGGGGGAGGATAATACTTGGTTTTCATTGTTCGAAGGTGACGCTCTGTCATGAAAAAATGCTCATTTTCTCTTTCGCAGAGCTCGGGCGAGATAATCTCGAGGCCGGCAGATCTTCACCCCATTCACCGTTTGTCCAAAGTATTTTCCAAAATGGGTTACGTCGCCTGTCAACAAATAATTGGCTTGAACCGAAATAGCAGCCAGGAGCACGGGCCGATCTTTCTCCGGCAATTCAATCAGGCAGGGGAGAGTGAGATCCACTTCAGGTACGATGCGCACCTCGGACAAGTAATCCTCCAGCCTTTTTGTTTGCTCGGGATGAGAGAGGTTGCGATTCGCCTCCTCGACCACAAAATGAGAAGCAAATAGCATGCATCGCTTTTTCCGGGTTAGCTCCCATAAGCGATTCAAGCCCGAACTTCCGTAAGCCACTGAGAATAGGATGTTCGCATCAAGAAAGATACGGTCAACGGTCATCGACGTCTTGGTTTCTCATGAGAAATGGTTTTAGGATCGATCCCCAGTTTCTTAACCTCTTTAAGGGCCCATGCATAGTCTTCGGAAGTGACTGCATTATTTAAGAGAAATTCGGCTTTTCTTTCAGGGGTATATCTTTCCAAAGGCAAAGTCACCGCCGGTCGTAAGAGGACACCTTCCTCCCGAGCCTCTGCAACTACCAGGGCCCCTTCTTCGAGCCCGTATTTGCGGCGGAGGCCCGCCGGAATCACCACAGCCCCACGTCTGCCGATTTTCGTCGTCTCAATTCTCATTCTGCATCACCTCTGCTTTTCAGATTATCAGATATTCAGATTTATGTCAAGATTTCTTCTTGGCCTTTTAAACCCTTAACCCTGTTGTTGCATTAAATTCGATCTCCGAAATGATTAAGCCTTTGTCCTTTAAGGAATTGCTCCGGGCCGATTCAACCGGGTTTTTCAACGACAGGGTTAACCAAGCTTCTGAAGAACGTAGCCTTTTTCTTTCAATCCTTTTTTAATCTCCCGGATCTGTTCCGGGCCGCGGGTCTCAAGGATCAGGATCACCTTTGAGAATCCGATGGGAATATCGCGGGCCGCCCGCTCATGGATGATGTGAAGAATATTGGCCTGACGTTGAGCGACGAGACCGGTCAGTTTTGTCAGAGATCCCGGAACATCTCTCAGAAGCACTTCAAAGCGAGCCATCCTTCCGGTCTGTGTCAATCCTTTCTCAATGATCCGGTCAAGAAGGTGGACATCGATGTTGCCGCCGCTGATGACCAGAACGAGTTTCCCGGGTTTAATCTTTACCTGTTTCGATAATAAGGCTGCCACTGGCGTGGCCCCCGCTCCTTCCGCCACAATCCGCTTTCTCTCCATCAACAGAAGGATGGCTGAGGCAATTTCATCCTCCTCAACCGTGACGATTTCATCCACTCTCTTTTGAATGATGGGAAAGGTAATCTCTCCCACCCTCCGAACAGCAATTCCATCTGCGAGTGTGGGCTCCGCCTCAACTTCTACAATCCTTTTTTTTCTCAGGGAAGCAAGGGCCGATGGGACATGGCTGGACTGGACACCGATGATTCTTACCCTGGGTCTTCTCTTTTTTACAATCGTGGCGATCCCTGAGATCAACCCTCCTCCGCCAACAGGCACGATGATCCCTTCCACATCCGGAACCTCTTCTAAAATCTCAAGGCCGATCGTCCCCTGCCCTGCAATCACCTCTTCATCATCAAAGGGATGGATGAATATCTTTCCGCCCTCTTCCATCCTTCTCGCATGGCAAAGGGCCTCATCCGTATTCTGGCCGGAGAGAATGACTTCTCCGCCATAGGCCCGTGTGGCCATCTGTTTGGCAAGAGGGGCCCCTTCCGGCATCACGATGGTCGAATGCATTCCCAGAAGGGATGAAGCATAGGCGACCCCTTGAGCATGGTTTCCGGCGGAGGCGGTGACCACCTCTCTCCCTCTCTTTGGATCGCTCAACCGGGAGAGCTTGTAATAGGCTCCTCTGATTTTGAAGGACCCCGTCTTCTGAAGATTCTCAAGCTTGAGGAAGATTTCTTTGCCGGTTAGCTTCGAAAGAGTGTCCGAGTAGATCACCGGCGTTCGAAGGATCACTTTCCCGATCTGATCCTCTGCCCGCTCAATCTCTTTCCAGAGTTTCAATGGAGCGCTCTCCTTTCTTCAAAAGAGTGATTCTGGGCATTCCCGAGACCGGATTCTCATCGACCCACACCTTACAACCGTAGACCTCTTCGATATTCTCCCTGGTGATAACCTCGCGGGGAGGTCCAATCTTATGGATCCTTCCTCCCCGGAGAAGGACGAGCCGGTCACAGTATTCGGAGGCGACGTTCAGATCATGGGAGGCCATGACGATCGTCATTCCCTTTCCGCGGTTAAGGCTCAGGATGAGATCGAGGAAATCGACCTGGTGGTGGATGTCCAGGTTTGCCGTGGGTTCGTCCAGAAGGATGATTTCCGGTTCCTGTGCCAGGGCCCTCGCAATAAAGACCCTCTTTCGCTC
>MGQQ01000033.1 GCA_001798855.1 Deltaproteobacteria bacterium RBG_16_49_23
CCCTACTCCAGCTTTCAATCCTTAATCATCAAGTTTCCAGATCATATTGAGTCGAACATTTGTAGGTGTTATTTCCATCTCCTTTTCTGGAGGCTCCTTCTTCTTTGCTTTTCATTTTCGTCTCACCTTAAGTTCGTTCTCTTTTTTCATGTTAACTTATTGAAAACAAATTAACTCATGTTAACTCTTGTATAATACATTAACATATGTTAATATGCAGGCAAAAGATTAACTTTTTGAAAGAGGCAAGGATGGTCAACAAAAGCGAAAAATTCCTTACTATTCCTGAACTGGCAAAACTTCTCGGGATCAGCCGTATTGCAGTATACAATAGAGTGAAGAAAGGTCATATCCCTGCTCAGAAAATTGGAAAGACTTACATTATCATGGACCAGACGATCGGGAACATCCTTGGCAAAAAGGTCACAAGAGGTGGAAAGAAGTGGATAGATGCCGCTGTTCGCAAAACAGTGCAGGAATATGGGGAACTCCTGAAACTTTTGGGTAAGGAATAGTGAGAATTATAACGATAGCTGATGTTGAATACCTTGCGTTTCGACTCGCGAAGGAGCTTCTTTCTTTCGATGAGCCAATACCAGATTTTTCTACCCGGTTTCCAAATGTGCTTGAAAGCTGTGTGCTGACTCCGTTTCAGAGTTTTTCGGGGAAGGCTTTGTATCCAACGCTAATTGCTAAAGCAAGCATTCTTTTTTACCTGATGATTAAAAACCATCCTTTTCAGAATGGCAACAAAAGAATTGCCATAGCCACCCTGCTTACGTTTTTATATGGTAACAACAAATGGCTGAAGGCTGATACCCAGGAATTTTACAATGTCACAGTTTGGGTTGCACAAAGTCCAGCCCCGTTTAAAGACCAGGTTGTTGCGGCCATCCAGAAGTTTATTCGAGATCATCTTTCAAATGCGGATTAGATCAATTTTGGTATAATACGAAACAGTGAGAGAGACAATGGCCAAAAAGGTGATGATTGATTGTGATGTGGGGGTGGACGATGCTCTTGCCTTAATCCTTGCTTTCCAATCGCCTGAATTGGCAGTGGAAGCAGTGACCGGTGTGAATGGGAATGTCCCGCTGGACAATGTCTTTACCAATATTCAAAAAATTCTCTCCCTTATCCAGCCGAAAAAAAGACCGCTCATTGCCAGAGGAGCAGCCCAACCTCTCAAAGGCCATGCCCTCTATGCCCACTCGGTTCATGGGAAGACGGGACTGGGGGAAGCAAAAATCGATCTGAAGAAAGGAGAAGAGTGGTGGACGCTCTTTACTGGACCTGCCCACGAACTCATCACAAAGACCGCACGGCAATATCCTGGAGAATTGACGTTGATTGCCGTCGGCCCTCTCACCAACCTTGCTTTGGGACTCCAGAACGATTTGGAAGGGATGAAAAAATTGAAAGGGGTGGTGATCATGGGAGGGGCAATCCGTGCAGGAGGCAATGTCACGCCTTATGCCGAATTCAATATTTATGTGGATCCATTAGCCGCAAAAATGGTTTTTGAATCCGGCCTTCCAATCACCCTCGTCCCGCTCGATGCAACCCATCAGGTCTTTCTCACCCCCCGCTGGATGGATGAACAGGTCAGCCCTCTTCATACTCCTTTTTCCAATTTTGTCATCGAGGCCACAAATTACAATATTGAAACTCATCGTTTCAAAAACCGGGAAAACATCTTCCTTCATGATCCCCTCGCTGTGGGCGCTGTGATCGATCAAACATTGGTAAAAACAGAGAGGTTTTCCCTACAGGTGGAAACAAAGGAAGGGGAATATTATGGAAAGATTTCGGAAACCGAGGAAGGCCCAAAAATCAATGTATGCCTTGGAGTAGATGTGGAGAGGTTTTTAAAACTTTTTGTGTCGGGGTTGAAATAAAATTACAATAACCAAACATTTTGGGATATTGGAGTTTGGATATTATTAACTGTCTCATAATAATAATGACATTATTTTACAAAATCCCTCCTAACCTCCCTTTGCCAAAGGGAGGGATTACCCCTCTTTGGAAAAGAGGGGCAAGGGGAGATTTTCCAATGCTTATGTCAATTCAATTATGAGACTGTCAATATTTGATGATTGGTGTTTGGAAATTGGTCATTATGTTAAAGAAGATTCTTGTTCTTGGCAGTTCCAATGTGGATCTTATCTTTCGGGTTCCCCGCTTTCCTCATCCCGGGGAAACGATCATTGGAGAGAATCCCATTACCGCTTTTGGTGGAAAGGGGGCGAACCAGGCCATTGCTGCCAAACGCCTGGGAGGAGATGTCCTGTTTCTGACGAAACTGGGAAATGACCATTTTGGACAATCCTATCGCCGATATCTCATCGAAAACGGGATCAATCCCAAAACAATCCTTAAAGACAAAAAGAATCCCACCGGGATGGCCTTCATTGAATTGGATCCCAAGGGAGAAAACAGAATCATCGTCTCGCCGGGAGCAAATGGTTCGCTCCATATAAATGATATGAAAAAGTTCGCTCCCCTTTTCAGGAAAATCAGGACTTTTGTTACACAACTTGAAATACCCGTGGAAACCGTCAAGACGGGGCTGAAGATGGCAAAAAATGGCGGGGCAATCACCCTTCTCAATCCATCCCCTCTTCTCCGGCTTTCCTCCGATATCTTTCCCCTGATCGATTTCCTTGTCCCCAATGAATGGGAGGCCCAATTTTTAACAGGATTAAAAATGAAGGACAAACGGGACATCTCCAAAATGGCCAATAGGCTGTTGAAGATGGGGGTAAAAAATGTAGTGATCACCCTGGGTCCTAATGGTCTCTTATTCAAAAACAGGAATGAAGAAATCTGGATGAAAGCTTTTCAAGTAAATGTTGTCGATACCACCGCCGCTGGAGATGCCTTCATGGGAGCGATGGCCTGTGGCCTATCAGAGGGCAAGCCGATTCAAGAGGTTCTGAGATTCGCAAACGGCGCCGGTGGACTTGCAACCACCAAACTGGGCGCCCAACCCTCCCTCCCCTTGAGAAAAGACCTAAACTGTTTTCTCAGAGAGCAGAAGGTATATTTAGAGCACTCTTAAATGCTTCCTCGAAATATATTGACGACCCATCTTCACTTCAATTAGAATACGGCTACACTGAATTCCGGATTGGAGGGAACAAAAAATCGAAAAGTGGGATCGGTTGACGGGATATATCCTGTTGGTGATCGGCGCCGTGGGTGCGTGGAGTTCAACGCAACTTAAGATGGGAACCTTCAGGCATCCAGGAGTGGGATTTCTCCCCTTTGCCCTCTCCATCATCCTCATCGCCCTCTCTCTGGCATTGATCATTAGCCGTTGGAAAAAGGAAACCCCTTCCACACCCTTTTGGTCCCGTCGCAGCTGGTTGAGACCACTTCTCGGTGTCGTGATCCTTGGACTTTATGCCTTAGTAATTGAGAAGCTGGGATTCCCCCTTACGACGTTAATCTTCCTCCTCGTCTGGATGGGAGTGATCGAACGAATTCATTGGTTGAAAATGGTGTCTATTTCCATTGGAGTAACCCTGGTGCTCTATCTGATCTTCGGCTTTTTTCTCGAAGTTCCAGTGCCGATGGGGTTCTTTAAATAAGGAAAGGCTGAGGGATGCTTGAAATCCTCAACTCGTTTCAGGGCTTGGTCAACGGGTTCGGCATCGCCTTTACTCTGACCAACCTGGCCTTCGCTTTGATCGGTGCCCTTCTTGGAACCGTGGTCGGTATTCTTCCCGGCCTCGGTCCCTCGGCCACAATCGCGCTCCTGCTGCCCATCAGTTTCCAGATCGGATCCCCGGTCACCTCCATCATCATGATGGCAGGGATTTTTTATGGGGCTATGTATGGAGGATCGACGACGTCGATCCTGGTCAATATCCCGGGCGAGGCCGCTTCTGTGGTTACCTGTATCGACGGCTATCAGATGGCTCTCAAAGGCCGGGCAGGCCCTGCCCTGGGTATCGCGGCCATCGGATCATTCATCGCGGGGACGATTGGAGTGATTGGCCTCACGTTCGTAGCCCCGCCCCTGGCAGAATTTGCCATACAATTCGGCCCCCCTGAATACTTCTCACTGACACTGCTGGGTCTCATGATGGCAACCCTTCTCTCGGGAACGTCCATTCTGAAAGGGCTCATTATGGTCGCCCTTGGACTTCTTCTCGGGGCAGTCGGACTCGATCCCATCTCCGGCGAGGTCCGGTTCACTTGGGGATTGCTAATGCTCCAGGAAGGGATTGACTTCGTCACACTGGCCATGGGATTATTTGGAATTGGAGAAATTCTTTACAACCTTGAAAAAGAGCTCACCACTGAGCTCGTGACGAGAAAAATCTCCCATCTCTGGCCAACGTTAATAGACTGGGCAGAAAGCAGGTGGGCGGTTATTCGGGGCTCGATCATCGGATTCTTCATCGGCATCCTGCCCGGAGGGGGGGCTCTCATATCCTCCCTGGTCTCTTACGGCCTTGAGAAGAGGATCTCAAAACATCCCGAAGCATTCGGCAAGGGGGCCATCCAGGGAGTCGCCGGCCCGGAGTCCGCTAACAATTCGGCGGCCAGCGCCTCTTTCATCCCCCTGCTCACACTGGGAATCCCTGGAAACCCCGCCATCGCGATGATCTTTGCCGCTCTACTCATCCAGGGCGTGCAGCCAGGGCCATTCCTGATCAGCGAGCATCCCGACGTTTTCTGGGGAGTGGTGGCGTCGATGTATATCGGCAACGTCATGCTTCTGATCCTCAACCTTCCCCTTGTGGGTATATGGGTCCAATTACTGCGTGTACCCTACGCCATCCTCGCCCCGGTCATCGTCCTTTTCTGCTGTATCGGGGTCTATAGCATTCGGAATACGGTTTTCGACATCTGGGTGATGGGCGTCTTTGGGGTGATCGGTTACCTGTTTCGAAAAGTGGACCTCGAGCCCGGGCCTTTGATCTTGGCCTTCGTCATGGGCCCCATTCTGGAGCGAGCTCTCCGGCAGTCCCTGCTCATCTCTGCGGGTAGCCCGCTCATCTTCTTCAAGCGCCCCATTGCCGGCTCGTTGATAGGGTTTCTCCTGCTCTTCATTCTCGTTCAGATCATCGTAACGGTCAGGAAGAGATAAAGGATCAGGTTCACCCCCTCGGGAGTTTGATGCGTCTGAATAATCATAAGAGGAGGTGAGTGATAAGTTTAAAATTTAAAATTTAAAATCAAACCTAAGGAGGAGAAAAATGGAAAAGATAAAGAAGATTTTTGGGATATTTGCGATATGTTCACTTCTGCTTCCCCTAAGCCTCGCAGGTGCCCAGGAGAAGTTTCCAACCAAGGCCATTGAAATGGTTGTTCCTTTTGCGGCAGGAGGTTCCACCGATGTCCTGGGGCGATTGGTCGCAAAGTATGCCCCCAAGTATTTTGACAAGCCCCTGGTGATCGTGAATAAACCGGGAGGCGGCGGAGTGACGGGGACCGAGGGAGTGGTCCGGTCCAAGCCGGATGGATACACGCTCTTCCTGGGGTACGGGTCAGGCCATGACCTCGTGGAACCCCACTTCAAAAAACTTCCTTACGATACGTTTGCCGATCTCCTTCCAGTCTGCCGCTTGTCGATTCACTCCATCTGCATGATCATCCGCCCCGATGCTCCCTATAAAACACTTAAGGAGTTCGTGGAATGGGGAAAGAAGAAAGATCAGGTGACCGCTTCCGTATCTACCCGGGCGGGTTCCGTGGACATCACTTTACAGGCGCTCGGGAAGGTCACCGGATTGAAGATGGTGACTGTGCCATTTCGGGGCGGCGCAGAGTCCGTGACCGCTATTATTGGCGGACAGACAGACTGCGGTGGAAACCATCCTTCTGAAATTATGAGCCACATCAAGGCAAAACGGCTGATTCCCATCGCCGTGGCCCTCGACGCCAGGGATCCTGCCCTTCCCGATGTTCCCACCTTCAAAGAGCTGGGCTATAATGTCGTGACCGTGGGCTCAGTCAAAGGTGTGGCCGCTCCTAAGGGAACGCCTTCTGAGGTCATTCAGTATCTTACAGAGCGCTTCAAGAAAGTTTCTGAGGATCCGGAATTCATCCAGGCTATGAAGGATATCGGACAACCCGTGATGTATCAAGGGTCCTCTGATTTTGGGAAATTTCTTAAAGAAGGCTTTGTAAAATATGGGCAGTTAATCAAAGAATTGAATATTAAACTTGAGTAAAAGGATCCCTGTCTCCCAAATGGGCGGAGATAGAGATAAATGGAGTCGAATCCTCATGGCCAGGATTCGGCTCGCACTCTTCTCCGTCTTCTAATGGAGAGGCTATCCCTGACCTCGCCCCATGGGCACGATGAAGCCAGGATCCAAGGCCAAACTCAAAGGGATTCCGAAGCAGATGAAACGCTTGGAATGAGCGTGCCTTGAAATGATATGTCGAACATCGAACGATTAACTGTTAAATGCCATGACATCGTGGACAAAATAATGTGCCACGACATCG
>MGQQ01000034.1 GCA_001798855.1 Deltaproteobacteria bacterium RBG_16_49_23
ATCTTCCCAAATCTCTTCTTCATCTCTTCTGGACTTACTTTGCTGAGATCCGATTCTTCAAAGGGCGGATTGATGCTCCATCTCTTCTCGCCTGAAGCAAGGGAAGACCTGTAGATGCCCGGCCTCCCTTCAGGGCTCATGGCCTGGGCAGGAAGCATCTTCTCTTCAGGGGGTTCTCCGATTCGAAACCCTTTTGGAATTGTTCCGCTGACCAGTCCCACCGCCTCTTTAAGCAGCCCTTGAATGAGAGGTAGGTAGGCGGCTTTTAGAGGAAAATCGTTCCAGTCGAGATCAGCGCTTGAGGCGAACAAGAAGATCTTTCCTTTTCCCATCCCGGCTTCGATCAAAAGAGGATCTCCATTCCTGAGGGTCAGAAGGGGCTTTGCGCCTCCCTCTATCTTAAAGTAACGGCGGAAAGAAGCGGTTTGAAGGCTCTCTCCTCCCGCCCCTGAGATCGACTTCAGGATAGGGCGGCTCCGATCGATTCCTGTGATCCCCAGGGGATCGGTCTCCCTCATCTCCCTGATCCTCCATGGAGAGAGAGGGAAACCATTATATTCTTCGGGAATAACACGGTCTCCAAGAAAGATGAAGACGGGTTTGCCCGATTCCAGGATGGGAAGGAGTCTGGAGATCTGGGGTCGGGCCACATTTAAAAGGAGGATGGCTCCATAGGGCTGTGTGTCAGAGTAGGAGAACTCTCCTTCCGTGATCACCTTTGCTTGAAAAGGGGAACCCTCTGCGCCTCCTGGATAAAGGGCATTGACCAGGTAATAGCTTTCGCTTGCCTTAAGAGATGTCCGCGGGTCACCATCAACAACGAGCGCTTTTATCTTCTCTCTCACATTGATAGAAAAATAGAAGATATCGTCGGAGGGAAGACGGTCTCCGGAAATTCTGATCTCCCCGTCGGTCCAGCCCGGCTTATCGAAGAAGAGTTCAAAGTGAACCTTTGCCTGGTCCCTGGCTTTGATGGCCACGGACTTTTGATCTTTTTTCGTTTGAGAAAGATAGATCTGGACAAGGATCTCTCCGGGTTGATCGGATAGATTTGACAGGGTGACCCCGGCGCGGGCGGGAACGCCCACCACTGGTTCGCCTTCGATGAGATTCAATTCCTTGACGGCAAAATTTGAATCCCGGTTTGGGCCGCCGATTCTGAGAAAACTCACCCTCGTCTCGGAAGAGAGCGTCCCCAGCCTGCTCAGGTCGAATCCTTCCCAGTCCCCCCGGGCCATATCACCGAGGATGAGAATCTCTCCGGGCTTCTTCACCTCCTTCAAAAGACGATATCCTGCACTCAGGGCAGACACAGGATCACCCCTTCCCGAAGAGAGAGGGTTTCTCTCCAATTCCTGGAGAGCCTCCTCCTGTGACATCCAGCGGGCGTCTTTTTTGAAGGATGAGGTGGGGAGGAGGGTTATCTCGCCATGCAGCTTCCCGACAATCTCTCTGGCGGCGCTTCTGGCAATATCGAAACGCTTTCCTTGATCTTCCCTGTACCCCATGCTCAAGGAATTATCGAGAATCACGACCGTTGCCGTCCCATTTTCGAGATTGAGAAGACCCGGCCGGACCAGGAGGGGCCGGGCCATTAAAAGGACCAGGCCGATCACGGACAGGACTCTCAATGCCAGTAGGAAGAAGTGTTTTAAGCGTTGAGGTCGTGTCATGACCTGTTGAGATTTGATGAGAAGTTTGACAGCAGAAAATTTTCTGATGACGGCCCTTCTCCGGGTGAGGCGATGAATGATGATGGGTCCAATCGCAGCAGCCAGACCGAACAGAAATAAGGGATTCAGGAAAGTAACACTCATAAAAATTAAATCTCAATCTCCAAACTTCAATCACCCCTCACCCCTGCCCTCTCCCCCAAGGGGAGAGGGAGGATTTTTGGTCATTGAGTTTTTGGTCATTATTTGGTTATTGGTGTTTGGAATTTGGTGTTTCATAGATGGGGCCTGAATTTCTGCCTCCAGATGAGGTATTGGATCAGGGCCTTATCCAAACCGATGGAGGTATTGAACAGGTGATAGTCAATGAGATAGGAGGCGCAAGCGCTTCTATAATCTTCTATTAAGGAATGAATCGTCTTTAAGTAAGCGAACCGGATGGAACGAGGATCAACGAGCAATTTGATCTCCTCCTCCATATCTTGAAAGAGGCTCGGCTTCTCAAAGGGAAATTCAAGCTCATCCCTGTCCAGAAGATGAAAGACCATGACCTCGCTTCCTCTGGACCGGATCTGCTTGAGTCCCTTCAGCACTTCTTCGTATTCATCAAGAAGGTCGGAGATGAGAATGACGAGTCCCCGCCTCCTGAGTGAGCCGGCCAGGTCCTGCAGCACGGAACCCACGCGTGTTTCACCCCCCGGATGCCTCTCTTCCAACTCCTTCAGGATAGCAAAGAGGTATCCGTGGGCCGCCTTGGGAGGAATCCTCTTTTCGATCCTGTCAGAGAAGAGGGTGAGGCCGACCGCATCCTGTTGCTTCAGGATCAGATAGGATAAGGAGGCGGTCAGCGTAGCGCCGTAATCGAACTTGCTCCATCCATCCGAGGCATAATTCATGGAAGAACTGGTATCAAGGAGGATATGGGCTTTTAAGTTGGTTGTCTCGCGATACTCTTTGATAAAGTAACGGTCGAACTTCCCGTAGGCCTTCCAATCCATGCGGCGGAGATCATCCCCCTGGGAATACTCGCGATGCTCCTCGAACTCAGCGCTCAGCCCCTTGGCCCGTGAGGGGTGAATTCCAATCATCACCCCATCGACCACAGAGCGCGCCCTCAGATAGAGGCTTTTTAGTTTGGCAAGCACCTTTGGATCGAAGTGGTTCAAGGTTTACCCTACATTAAGCAGACCCAGCGGGAAAAGTTTAGCATTTTATTGCAATCCTTCCTGACGAAGCGTCACCTGCTAACCATGAAAATCCCCCTCAATCCCCCTTTGTAAAAGGGGGATAATTACCCCTCCCTTTGACAAAGGGAGGCTGGGAGGGATTTAAAGAAAAGTTGTTTTCTAAACATTGTTAATATTTAATCTCCTCGAGGAGACGGGCGATGATATCGAGCGAGGTGATCCCCTCTGCCTGAGCCTTAAAGTTGATGATGATTCTGTGTCTTAAGATGGAGGTGGCTACCCCCTTCACATCTTCCACCGAGGCCACATATCTGCCGTTCATGATGGCTCTCGCCTTTGCTGACAGGATCAGGTGTTGGGATGCCCGGGGCCCTGCTCCCCACTCCACCCAGTCTTTCACAAAGGGAAGACTCTCCGGGCCTCCGGGTCGAGAGGAACGGACCAGCTTCACCGCATACTCGATCACATAGGAGGAGACAGGCACCCTTCTCACCAGCTCCTGCATCTCCAGGATCTTCTCTCCATGGATCACCTTATTGAGACTGGGCTGATAGGAAGAGGTGGTGGTCGCCACAATCTCTATCTCTTGATCGAAGGGAGGATAGTCCATGCCGATGTTGAACATAAAACGGTCCAGTTGGGCTTCGGGAAGAGGGTAGGTCCCTTCCTGTTCAATGGGATTCTGGGTGGCCAGGACAAAGAAGGGAAGGTCGAGAAAGTGGGTCACTCCCCCCGCTGTCACCTTGTACTCTTGCATGGCTTGAAGCAGGGCAGCCTGGGTCTTGGGGGGGGTCCGGTTGATCTCATCGGCCAGGAGAATGTTGGTGAAGATGGGTCCCTTCAGGAATCGAAAGGAGCGCCGTTTACTTCCCATCTCTTCTTCCAGGATATCGGTTCCGGTGATATCGGAAGGCATGAGATCCGAGGTAAACTGGATCCGGTTGAATTGAAGTTCCATGATTCCCGCTAATGTGGAGATCAGGAGCGTCTTGGCGAGCCCCGGAACGCCTACCAGAAGGCAGTGGCCGCGACAGAAGAGGGCGATCATTATTTCCTCGATCACCCTGTCTTGCCCCACGATCACCTTTTTAATCTCCTTGATGATGTCGCCTTTCTTTTGGCCCATCTCTTCAACCCGGGCCATTTCCTCATCCGGTATTTGATCTTTGATCGCTGCTTCCATCGTTCTCCCTTCTGAATCCCATCCCCCTCTCTCCGAGCCAGAGGCTCTCAGAGCCGGCGGCCTCACCTCCCCCTTGAAGGGGGAGGAATTACGCGAAGCGCGTGACGATTACCCTCCCCTTCAGGGAGAGGGTCGTTACCCCAATTATTCCCTCCCCTTCAGCCTGCCTGCGCGAAGCCGCTTCGGCGAAGGCAGGGGGGAGGGTCAGGGTGGGGGTGGGTATGTTCATCTTTCCCTCAGTCTTCTGGCTGTCTCCTTCTCCCTGGCGGCAAGACCTTGCTCTCCCAGTTTCTCATAAGCCTCTGCGAGCCCTTGATGGACCTCCGGATTGAAAGGGTTGATCTGGATCGATTCCAAGAATGCCTCTCTGGCCTTTTTAAAGTCTTTCAGCTTCAGGTAGGTCTTTCCCATACTCGTATAGGGGATAGGATGATCCGGGGAGATCTCCCTGGCTCTATTTAATAATGACAGAGCCTCCTGATCCTTATCAATATGGATAAGAGCAGAGGAGAGCCTGTTCAAAATCGGAATCGAGTCAGGAGCTTCGGAAAGCGCCCGGCGATATTCGAGCACAGCGGCCCCCATCCTTCCCCTTTCTTTGAGCAGGTCTGCCAGGTGAGCCCGGTTCCTTGCGACCAGCGATTTGATCTCTTCCAGATCTATTCGTTCCTCATCGGCCCTTCCTTCTTTAATCTTAAGACGCCGCACATCCGATTCGCCCGTTCCCTTCAATTTTTTAGAGGCTAAAAAGCCCCTCCAGTCCCTCTCAAACTCATCGAATGTCAATCCGAGAACCTCTTTGATGGGCTCGCTTGCCCCCCGGCTTGTCTTCGTTGCCATTCGCCCCATGATCTCCTTCAAGCCTTCATGGCCTGTCTTCGTGATAATAAATTCAATGGCTGAAGCGGCCTGAGCATAGGCAAGCTGAACCTCCGCAGGCGTCTCAAGCCTGACAACAGATGGCTCCATCTTCTCGAAGGGGATGAGTTTTCGCTCCGCAAGGGCTCTGGAGAGAAGGTTCTGATAGAGCGCCGAAAGGTAAGGAGGTCCTTCCCGCCACCGTGTCTCCTCATATTTTGCCAGTCCCTCGTGAAACCAGATGGGAGCCTTATTGGCTGTCATCCTCACAATGAGATAATGGAAATATTCGTGGCTGATGGCATCGAGCCAGCGATAGCCATAGACCAGGGCCCCCGGCGAGAGCAGCATGAGTTTATTAAATTTGGTCAGGCCGACCGCTCCAATCTCTATATCTCTTGCCATAAGGGATGATGCATAATAGAAAGCCCTGGCATTGGGAAAGACCTCAACCCTGATCTTCTCCTTAGGCTGAAAGCCGTAATGTTTGGCCATCACCTGATAAGTATTTTCCAGCGCCTCTCTGAAATAGTCGACCAGGAATCCGTCCTGCTTCTCATCGAGGAGAATGCTGAAATGGGGGGTCTCATACTTCTTAAAAGGGGCGATCACCCCGATCGTCTGTTCGATGAAGAGGCTGAACCCTTTTCTCTTCTCCTCATCCCCTCCTGCCTCGATTGCAGACCTGATCAACTTCTGCGCCTCTAAATACTCGCCCCTGTGGAAGGCACTATGGGACGCCAATTCGAGAAGCTGGGGATTCCCGGGTTCCTTCTGAAGATGAGCCGTCATCTCCAGCCAGACTTCTTCCACATCCCAGGCCTCCATTTTCGCTGACATGGACTGGACTGCTTCCGGTGAAACAGCCGCGGACATAGAAGGAATCAGAAGAAGAAGGAGGATGAGTGCGATCTTTTTCATTCCGTCAAACCCCTGAAATACCTCTCCACCTCTCTCCGGTATTGAGAAGGAACCTCCTCTTTCAGGGATTCCATCACCTTCTCTCTGAAGATCTTCGGGACCCGGTAGGCATCTTTTGAAGGCGTCTCAAACTCCTCGCGGTCGATCCCTGTGAAGCCCCTCTCCCTGGGCCGCCTGAACTCCGGTTGAGGGAGTGTGGGCTGGGGAATCCAGGGACCGTAATACCAGCCCGCTCTCGGATCGTAAACCAGCGGGTAACCCCAGCGCATTGCCTGCATCCGCATCGCCATCTGCTGGGCCATCTGCTGCATCGACTGCTGGGATTTGGACAACCTTCTTATGGCCTCCTGTTCCGGGGGAATGGCGCCCGGCGCATCCTCTTTTCGAAGTTCCTTTGATGCTTCCCCCATCGACTCCTCTGCCCCTTTGATGTCATGAAGAATTTCAGAATCCATTCCCGGGAAGAGCTGGGCCAGCATTTCAAGTTTCTCTTTTATACTCTTCGTCCTCTCTTTAAGAATCTCCTGCCTCGATGAGAGTCCCGGAAACTTTGTTCTGGTATCGGGCGCCATCATTTCCTTGGGATCAGGATTGAAACCCTCTTCTATCTCTTTCAACTCCCCGATCCGTTTTTGGGCCTCCTCATTCCCGGACAGTTCTTTCTCCAGCTCCTTTAAGAGTTGGGAGAACCTTTCCAATCTCTCCGTTCCAAGAAGTCTTTCGAGCTCCTTGATGGAATCGGCCTGTTCATGAGGAAGAGAGGTTTCCAGTTTCTCAAGTATCTCTTTCAGCCGGGACCGGAATTGAGAAAGCCTCTTTTCAGCCTCTTCCTCAAGTTTTCTTCTCACTTCTTTATCGATCTTCTCGGTCTCCTTCAGGATCTCCCTCTGCTCGGCCAATATCCTGTCCAGCTCCCCGGCCTGCCGGGACATCTCACCCTGAATTCTATCAAACGCTGACATGCCCGATTGGGCTCCTGCCCTTCCCATGGCAGCCATCATCTCAGACAGGGCCTGAAGAAGTCTCTGGGCCGCCTCCAGCGCCCCTGCGATGTCTCCCGAGGCAAGCTTCTTCTGCAGCTCTTCAAGGTCCTTGAACATGGACTGAAAGTCGAGTCCTTCAAGCTCCTGGCTGTTCATAAATTCGTCAGGAAGTCCGGCGGCAAATTTGTTCAGGACCTCCATGACCGAACGAAGAAGCTCTTCAATCTTCTTCAATTCTTTCATCACCGCTTCCAGGCCCTCCTGGGTGAAGCGTTCCTTCAGGTCATGGAGGGAGTCAAGGAGACGGCTCTGCCGGTTTCTCATCTCCCGGGCCAGAGCTTCTAACTCCTTCATCCTTGCCCGCTTGGCCATCTCTTCGGCAAGAAGCGCCAGCTTCTCCATCTCCTGCGTCACTCTCTCCTTTGGCTCTCTGGAGATCCTCTCTCTGAGGGAATTCAGATTTCCTTTAAGAGCCTCGATATCGAAACGCTCCACCCTTTCCCTCATCTGTTCGAGATTCCGGTCCACCTGCTTCAGGATTTCATCCATCCCTTTCATCAGATGTTCTTTATCGCCAACCTCTTCGAGATGATCCGCTAAAAGGTCCAGAAGCCGGTTGGCGATCTGCTCCATCTCCTCCCCCTCTTTCGCCGCCCGGGCCTTCTCATCCCTTACCGACAGGCTAAACGTCCGGGAGTAACCCAATTTTGGGCCTGAGATGGCATCGTTGTCAGAAGCCTCGATTCGATAGAGCAACCTGTCTCCTGCTGTCAGGGAGAGGCTGCCCAGATCCCATTTGAATACCTCGGGCCCCAGGAAACGCCCGCCCTGTGAACTCTTCAAGTTGATGAAACGCTCTATCCCCCCTGTCTGATAACCCAGCCGGATGGCTGTAATTCCAAAATCGTCCTTGGCGGAATAAAGAACGGGGATCACTTCATTGCCGGAGATCTCCAGATCCTGCGCCGGGCTGATGATCTCCGCTTCCGGATAACGATCGGGGAGAAGGCGCACCTGATAGTGAACAGGGTTGGGGTTTTCAAAACCCAAATCATTTTTTACCCTGATGGAGTAAGCGCCCGGATAAAAGATGAGAAGGCTACCTGAAAGGCGCTCGCCCTGGACTTTGAGGGGAAACTCGCTTCCCTGATTCAGGATCAGCTTCCCTTCAATGACTCCTTTGGTGACCTGGATTTCCAGTTTGGCCGCTGTTCCTTTGAGGGCTTCGATATGTCCTTCCTCCTTCATCTCTTCAGGAAGTCCGGTATAATCAGGCGGGGTCAGGGTGAGCGTCACCTTTCGAATGTCAGGGGGATCGACGACACGAACGCCGTATATCGGAGAGGCTGATCCCCCGTGAAAGGCCTGGAAGCGGAAAGAGGATTGAGCCGATTCTATTTGATAAACAAACCGACCATTCCCTTCAGGCTCCATGGTCATGCGTTTCACCTCTCCTTGCTCAGGCCAGATGCTCAAAGCAAGGTTTTTGGGAACGTACCCTTCAGCCAATGCCCTGATGATGATGGGTGAACCGCGCAGGATGACCGATCCTTGGGGCTCAACCGAGATGAAGGTCTTCTGAACGGGCATGTTCGAAAAGGGATGGAGGATCAGGGCAAGAGACCGGTTCACAAAGGTCGGGTCGATCGCAAAAACGATTGAAAAGGCAACCATCAGGGGCAATAGAATCCTGAGGTGTCCGAGCGCCTTTTTAAGGCTAACCACCTGACGGGGATGGATGGAAGAGATCGCCTCAGCCGTTTTTTTGAGATGGGCTGTGATTAAGCCTTTCGAGATTGGATTCGACGGCTCGCTGTTCGTTAATTGATCAAAGAGGAGCAGGGAATTCGTCACATCGTCTTTTAATTCCGGAAACTTCTCCTCCAGGCTTCTGGCCGCCTGTCTCGCCGATGGCTTGGTCAGGATTCGCCAGAGTCCGAGAAAAAAGAGAATGGTCAAAGAGGCGATGGCAATGGCGGAGTAGAAGGGAAGCAGATAAGGAAGTGATTCTTTGATCTCTAAGACAGAGCGGCTTCCAAGAAGGATAAGGAGGATGATTGAGGGCAGAAGAAGAAGGAATTGCAGGGCGACAAGGAGTTGAAAACGAAGGGAGATGCTCCTCAGAAACCCAGCAAGGCGGCCGAATTCAGGATGCGAACTCTCCTTTGACATCACTGCCGCCTCCATCAAGAGGACTTTAATAATAAATATAACACATTCGAAACGTATTCAACAGTCAAACCCCTTCACGCTTCAGGTTCTTCATAATATTGCCATAAAATTAAATTTTTGGTATAAATAGTCCAATCTTGGAGGTAATTGGAACAGAAGCAAAAGAATTCAGTATTAAGGTGAAAAACTAACCACAGAGAAAAAATACTCTATTGGGATTGCTTGATCTCAAATCCTTTGAAATAGATAAGTTGTTTAAGAACCCACATATCCCTAATAGGGGTGAAGGGGGAAAAGGGAGGAATGAGTTATGGTCATCTATGTAGTTTTCTGCAAGGATTTCGAACATAGGAAAGGTGAGTTAATGGGTATGTTGGTTGAGAGAAGGAATGATATGAGGGGACAAACCCAATGGGAATCTGGATTAAAATGGGCAAGGTTGGCTTTTGGTCATTTGGTGAAAGATAAAAAAGACATCTTTGTTTTCCCTAAAGAGATGGAAATAAATGATGATCAGGGATTGCTTGTAGAGAAAGGGATATTTGGTAAGGAAGAGTATTTGAAAATAATGAACATGATAGATCAGGAGATTAAAAAAGAACGGAAGGGGAATTAAATAGCACGGGGGTAGAAAATGGCTGAGCATAAAAAGAAGGAAATCATTGGCTATTACACGGATGATGGGAGCATTTATTGTGTGGATTGCGTCCTGAAAACCCAAGAACAGATAAGAAAAGAGATCGAAAAAGCCATTACTGCGGAAGATACAGAGAAAGAATTGTATTTCTGTGACGGATGTAAGAAGGAAATGTAGTGAGGAGACAAAGAAACTTCATCAAGCCCACATGGGCAGTCTCCATCTCGGCATATAACGTTCTTAAGTGATTTACAGACGATCCTCCCCCGGCGAGACTCCCCTTGTCTTCCATCTGTTCCATCAATTCAAATGAATGAACTCCACTTTTTTTATCCAGCCGGGAATGAATCTGTGGTAAGATGGAAACTGGAGGGACGCCATGAACGAGAACATTGAGTTCAAGCTGAATCACAAGCCCGTGCAATGGTCAGGAGACGGGGAACGGATGCTGTTGTGGGTCTTGCGAACCGATCTTGGTCTTACCGGCGCCAAGTATGGCTGCGGGAAGGGGATCTGCGGGGCCTGCACGGTCCTGATTAATAAGAAAGCTCTCCGGTCCTGTCAGGTTCCTTTAAAGGAGATCCACGGGAAGGAAGTCATCACCATCGAAGGGTTAGCCCAGAACGGCCAGCTCCACCCGCTCCAGAAGGCGTTTATCGAAAAGGGCGCATTGCAGTGCGGGTTTTGCACACCGGGCATGATCCTGAGCGCTTATCGCCTGCTGATGGAGAAGCCTGTGCCGACGGAGGAGGATATTCTCCAGGGAATGAACGACGTTCTCTGCCGTTGCGGAGCCCATCAGCGGATCGTGCAGGCAATTCAGAGCGCAGCAATCGAGCTTCGTTCACCCCGTTAGAAATTCCAGTCGTTGCGATCGAAACCGGACGGTCCATTATTTCTGAGGAGGGTATCGATGGAGAAAGAAAGGACAAGAACCACTTACCCGGAGAATGAGGGGGACTCTTCTCTTCTCAGCCGGAGACAGTTTCTAAAGGGTCTGGGCGGAGGGATCTTCATCCTCTTCTCTTACGGCGAGGTTGCAGAGAGCCAGCAGCCTGGAACTCAAGCGCCCGTGGACTTCAATGCGATCCTGAACATTCGGGAGGATGGCCGGGTCTCCTGCTACACCGGAAAGATTGAGATGGGCCAGGGGATCGTAACCTCCCTCGCACAGATGCTTGCCGAGGAACTCGATGTTCCATTGGGCTCTGTCGATATGGTGATGGGAGATACGGACCTGTGCCCATGGGATATGGGAACCTTCGGCTCAAGAAGCACGAAGCATTTCGGGCCCACTCTGAGAGAGGCTGCTGCTGAAGCGAGGGCTTTGTTGATTCAACTGGCAGCGGAACATCTCAAGCTGCCCGAGAATCGACTGTCCACAAGACAGGGAGCGGTCTTTAACAAGGAGAATGAGAAGAACAGGGTTTCGTACGCCACGTTGACCAAGGGGAAAAGAATCGAGAAGCGCCTTGAAAGAAAGCCATCCTTGAAACCCGTTTCAAACTTTACAGTTTCCGGCAAGCCGGCCAACCGGAAGGACGCCCTGGAGAAGGTGACAGGCAAAGCACAATTCACAGGCGATATTCGCCTGCCAGGGATGCTTTATGCAAGGATTCTAAGACCTCCTGCTCATGGAGCCCGGCTTAAACGCGTTGATACCGGCGCTGCCCAAGCAGTCAAAGACGTCCAGGTCATCAGGGATGGCGATCTGATCGCCGTCCTCCATTCCCATCCCGATAAGGCAGAAAAAGCGCTGGCCAGGATCAAGAGCGAGTTCGAAGTGCCAACATCAGAGGTCAACGAACGGACCATCTTCGAGCATTTATTGAAGGTTGCGCCCGAAGGAACTGTGGTTCAGCAGGCAGGAGATATTGAAAAGGGAAGGGGCCTTGCGAAAATGAGACTCGACGGGACCTACCTCACCCGTTACGTGGCCCATGCTCCAATCGAGACCCATACGGCTGTGGTCAATGTTGAAAAAAATAAGGTCACTGTCTATGCTTCCACTCAGAGGCCTTTCAGGGCTAAGGAAGAGGTTGCCGAGGCGCTCGCCGTTCCTGCCCGGAATGTGCGGGTCATTACACCCTATGTGGGTGGAGGGTTTGGCGGAAAGAGCTGGAACAGGCAGGTCGTTGAGGCAGCCCGGCTGTCAAAACTTGCAGCCAGACCGGTGCAGGTGATGTGGAGCCGGGAGGAGGAATTTTTCTATGACACCTTTCAGCCTGCAGCGATTGTTAAGATCAGCTCCGGCCTGGATGATACGAACCGGATCGTTTTCTGGGAGTATCATGTCTATTTTGCAGGAGAGAGAAGCTCCCAATTATTCTACGATGTCCCTCATATTCTTACGGTCCCCCATGGCTCCTGGTCGGGGGGAGCGGGGGTTCATCCCTTTCAAACAGGGACCTGGCGAGCCCCTGGCAGTAATTCGAATACCTTTGGACGAGAGTCGCACATTGACCTGATGGCCGTACACGCAGGGATCGATCCCCTGACCTTCCGTTTGAATCATTTGAAGGACAGGCGGATGCGCAGGCTTCTCGAGGCAGCAGCCCAGCAGTTCGGCTGGAAGTCTTTGAAGAGGCCTATCAGCAGGGGAGAGGGGGTTGCCTGCGGCGACTATCTCGGGACCTATGTAGCAGTGATGGCCGAGGTCGATGTGGATAAGAAGACAGGCAAGGTTCAGGTGAAGAGGGTCGTCATCTGTCAGGATATTGGTCAGGTGATTAATCCGGAAGGGGCGAAGATGCAGATGGAAGGCTGCGTGATGATGGGGCTGGGTTACACCCTGTCCGAGGAGATCCACTTCGATGGCGGTCAAATTAATGATCGCAATTATGATACATATGAAATACCCCGGTTCTCGGGATTGCCGAAAATCGAGACGGTGCTTATTGAGAACCCTGAAATGCCTCCCCAGGGAGGTGGAGAGCCTGCCATTATCTGCACGGGAGCGGTGATTGCCAATGCCATCTACGATGCCATAGGAGTCCGTTTGTTTGAACTTCCCATGACTTCGGACCGGATCATGAAAGCGATGACAAAGAAGTAATCCATTTCAAATTTTTGTAACACTTTAGCTCTTTGAAATGGAGTGGTATTGGGGCATCGATCAGAGATGCCCCCAAAGTTTTAGAATGCGGTCATTCATAAATTATGGCATTTGAGCGAGGGATGGAAACAAAGCGCTGAAATACGATTGGAGCCATCTGATTGATCCGGTAAAAGGTTTCCGCTCTAAAACTTCTTCAGCATCCCTGACCGATGCCCCATGGGTCATTTTTTAAAACGCTAAAGTGTTACAAATTTTTGAAATATTAAGGTAGACAAGAACAGAAAGATTAGCCTCCCAAGTAGAGGCGGCGGACGTCGGGGTTGGTCAGCAGATCTCTTCCCTTTCCCTCAAACCGGTTGTTCCCCATCTCCAGGACATAGCCATAATCCGAATATTCCAGAACCATGGCCGCCTTCTGCTCCACAATGAGGCAGGGGATGCCGGACTCTTTGATCTCCACAACCTTCTCGAATACGGTCTTTACCCATTTGGGCGAAAGCCCGAGAGAGGGCTCGTCGAGGAGAAGGAGTTTGGGCTGGATCATCATTGCCCTTGCCAGAGAGAGCATCTGCTGTTCCCCTCCGCTCATCTGACTGGCCTTTCTCTTCTTCTTCTCCATCAACCATGGAAAGAGTTGATCAATTCGTTGGAGAGATTTTTCTTTCTCCTGCCGGTCCTTAATCGTCCAGGCGCCCATATCGAGGTGCTCCTGGACGGTCATATCCGGAAAGACGACCCGTCCCTGTGGATTGAAGGCCATGCCTTTCTCCACGATCCGGTAGGGAGGCGTGCCGGTCACGTCTTCACCCTTGAAGACCACTTTCCCTGAGGTGACTTTTAGCAGACCTGCGGCCGCCTTGAGGACGGTCGATTTCCCGGCTCCGTTGGGCCCGATCAATCCGACGATCTCGCCTCTTCTCACCGAGAGGGAGATGCCGTGGAGGATCTCCATCTTTCCATAGCCTGAGACAAGGCCATCGATTGTTAAAATCTTTTCTTCTTTTCTTTCCACCCTCACCCCATCCCCTCCCTCACCCTCCCCTTGAAGGGGAGGGAATATTTGAGTTAGTGCTTATGCCCGCCAAGAGAGAGGTAAAACGTTTGATCATCTTCCGAAATAGTGTTCCAGCAATCTTTCGTCCTGCTGGATGAGGCTGCAGCTTCCCTCTGCGATCTTCTGCCCGTAGTTGAGGGCAATCGCATTCTGACAGTGGTTCATGATCACGCCCATGTCGTGCTCAACGATGATAAACGTCTTTCCCCCTTCGTTTAACCGGTGGATCAATGCCATCAATTCATTCTGAAGCGTTGGATTGATGCCGGCGGCAGGCTCATCGAGGAGGATGAGCTCCGCATCGAACATCAGAACCTGCGCCAGGGAGAGGAGTTTCTGCTGGCCGAAGGAGAGGTCGGAGGCATAATCGTCCTTCTTTTCAGAAAGCTTGACCAGTTGAAGCAGCTCCATTGCCCTCTCCATCACCCTTCTCTCCCTTCCCTTTCCCACAACGACGAGATTCTCGAGAAGGGTCATCTTTGGAAAGATCCGGATGATCTGATAGGTTCTGCCGACCCCCCGCCGGGCAATCTCGTAGGGTTTCTTGCCTGTAATCTCTTCGCCCTTAAAGAAGAGATGTCCTGAATCGGGCTGAAGCACTCCTGTGATGAGATTGAAGAGGGTTGTCTTGCCTGCTCCGTTCGGGCCGATTAGGCCGGTGATCGAACCCTGCTCGATGTTAAAGGAGCAGTGGTCCAATGCCGCCACCTCGCCAAATTTTTTCACCACATCATCTATTCTTAAGATGGTTTCGTTGTGCATTTTTTTTTCTTCCGCCCCTTCCCCTCACCCTCGCCCTCTCCCCTAAGGGGAGATGAGTAAAGGGAGCTATATCTTCCTAATCCTTGGAAGGACCCCTCTCTCCTTCATCCAGCCTAAAAGGCCCTGAGGAAAAAATAGGATCAACAGGATGAGTATCCCTCCAAAAATCGCCATATAGAGGATGGTTAATTCAGCCCAGAGGATCTCATGGATGAAGGTGAAGAGCGTTGCCCCGATGGCCGGACCGAAGACCGTTCCCACACCCCCAAAAAGGGCCATCACAATGGGGGTGAGTGTGAGATGGATGGTAAAGCCGAATGATGGATCGATATAGTTCTGATAGGTGAAATGGATCGCACCTGCCAGTCCTGTGAGAAAGGCGCTGAGAACAAAGGCGATGATCTTTTCCCGGGTGGTGTGAATGCCCAGTGTTTCTGCGGCCTGTTCATCCTCGCGGATGGCCATGAGTCGAAGGCCGAATTTGGAGGATGTGATTTTATAGCAGACGATGACCGTCATGAAGGCCAGGAGAAGAATTGACCAGTAGAGTGCGGAGAGGCTGATGCCTGCGACAAAAGGAACGCCTTTTCCTCCGTGCGTGATGGGCTCGAGATATTCCGTGCCAAAGAGCTCCCTTGTCCCTTCGGTCAGGGCCACCATGGAGATGGCAAAGTAGACGCCTTTGATCCGGAGAAGAATGTACCCCACTCCAATGGAGACGATGCCGACAAAGAGGGCTCCGATGGGCCAGGCAAGAAGCCAGAAGAATTTATGGTCGGCGATGAGAAGGCTGCTCACATATCCGCTCACTCCGATAAACCAGGCGAGACCGAAATTGGTATATCCGGTCAACCCCGAGAAGAGGTTCCATCCCGAGGCATAGACGGTATAGATGAGAATGAGGACCAGGAGGGTCATCCAGTAGTCCGAAGCAAAGAAAGGGACCGAGACGAGAAAAGCCATCAACAGAGAAATCCCCAACCCAATCAGATTTCTATCTCCAGATGAATTCTTCATGATGGTTTCGTAACCCCCTCACCCTTCCCCTCTCCCCTGCCTTCGCCGAAACGCTTCGTGCAGGCAGGCACCAGGGGAGAGGGAATAACTTTAAGGATCTAATTTAAATCCCCTCCCCCTTCGACGGGGGAGGGCGTGGGTGGGGGTGATTTTAACTTACTTTCCACGCAATTCATTTCTTAAACAGTCCTGTCGGTTTTAACAGGAGGATGAGAAGGATGGTCATCGATGGAATGATCTGCGCCATCTTGGCGCTCCAATATTGAGTCGTCAGGCTCTCTAACACACCGATGATCAAACCTCCTGCGAGCGCCCCCTGAATATTTCCCAACCCGCCCAGCACTACAATGGCAAATGCCTTTGATACATAACTTGCGCCCATCTGGGGGAAGATGACCCATTGAAGGCTGACGATGGTTCCAGCCGCCCCTGCCAGAGCAATTCCCATTCCGAAGGTCACGGCCCTCATCCGCATCGTGTTGATGCCGCAGACCAGAGCCACCTCCGAATTCTGTGAGGTGGCCCGGATGCCCTTTCCCAGCCTGGAATATTTCAGAAAGGCAAAAAGGGCGGCTGTGATCCCCAGGGCCAGAAAGAAGGAGACGGTCTTGCTCTTTGCGAAGACCAATCCGAAAAAGGGAAAGCTACCGGTCAGATAAGGGACGGAACGGTAGGTATTGGTCCAGAAGAATTGGGCCAGATTCCAGATGAGGATGGACATGCCAAAGGTCAGGATCAATGCGGAAAGCTCCGGCGCCTTTGTCAATCTTTCGGTGATCCGTTTATGAATCGTCATGCCGGCGAAGAAGAAGATGGGGATGGCGAGGGCGACCGAGAGCAGAGGGTTGAAGTGAATGAGGCTGAAAGCCCAGAAAGCGAGATAGGCGCCCAGCATGACGAACTCGCCGTGGGCAATGTTGACAATTCCCACGACTCCCCAGACCAGAGTGAGGCCCATTCCGACCAGGGCGTAGACAGAGCCGAGCATCAAACCCCTGATGAGGATTTCGATGAAGTTGGTCATAGCGAAGTTCTGCTGGAATCATGGAATGGTGGAATGATGGAATATTGGGGATTTAGAATTGAATATTGTTTGAATTTAATTCCACATTCCACAATCCCTGCCTACCGGCAGGCAGGCGCATTCCGCAATCGAAGTGTTACTTGCCCCATCCCGGGAAGGGGAAGATGGCATCAGTTGTCTTCACCCCTGCCGGGTAGACAATCTGTTTTACCATTCCTTCGATGGCCACCTGATTGGGAAGTAGCCTCTTCCCCTCCGCCTTCTGCCACTGGATGAGGTTTGTCGCCTTTCCAATTTGCCACCCTGAATCGGGATGGCCGAGAGGATTCACCTCATACTCGCCGAAGATGGTGATGGTCTTGATCGAATATAATTTATCTCTCAATGCCTTCTTATCTTCGATGTTTCCAACCTCTTTGATTGCTCGCTCCAGGATCTGTCCCGCAGCAAAACCGGCAGCCGCATGGTAGGAGGGTTCGCCTTTATACTCTTGCAGGTAGGCCTTGTAGAAGTCGAGGTTTCCGGGTGTTTTGACAAAGGGTTCCCAGAATGTTTCTCCTGTGACGTAATTGGCATCACCCTTCAGCGATTTAGTGAAATCGGCGATCGCAGGCCCAACAAGGAATCCAAGCATTTTCGGCGTGGCGTTAACAGCCTTGGCCGCCTTTACCAGTCCGATCGAATCAGGGAGATAGCCTCCTCCGAGGATCAGATCGGGTTTCTGAGACCATGCCTTGGACATGATGGGCTCCCAGTCCGCTGTCTCTTTGGGATAGGCCTCATCGAGCACCACCTGCATTCCCATCTCTTTGGCTTTGGCAACAAGGGGTTTGGTCGCTCCAATCGGAAAGGCTGTATCCGAATAGATGAAGGCTACGGTCCTGGCCCCTTTCTCCTTTCCAATCATGAGGCATCCGTAGAGATTCTTCCAGGCCGGAGGGAGAACGCCTACAAACCATTCCCTCTTCTTTCCTTCCCAGATAACCGGCGCATTGGCCAGGGGAGTGATGATGGGGATCTTATAATCCTCTGCCAGGGGAGCGATGGCATTGGAGACTGCGCTCCCATAAGGCCCCACTATCAGATCGACCTTGTCAGAGACGACCAGTTTTCGAATCAATTTAATCGCCTCGCTGGGATCGCTCTTATCATCATAGACGACAAACTCCACCTGCCTCCCCAGAAGTCCGGGACCAGGGCATCCCAGTTTTTCTACTTCTCCGAAGGTGCAGCCTTTTCCATTAATGATCTTTCCCCATAGTTTATATCCGCCGACCTCCAGTTCTCCTTCACGGGCCCATGCTCCGGTCAGGGAGATCGCGACCCCGATCTTGATGGGAGCTTTCGACTGGGCAAAGACCGTCTTTCCCGCAAGGCCTCCCATACCCAGAACTGCGGTTCCAATGACGGTCTTCTTTAAAAAATCCCTCCTGCTCCATTCCTTCTTCCCCTCTTTTTTCATATCGATCCCCTCCTTATTAGAAGACTTACAAGCAAACCGAAATTAACAGATTTTCATTTTTCTTGTCAAATGGAGAATGGCTTGACAATCCTCTCAATGACGAATGGTGCGAGGGGTTTCTTTTCCTGTCCGGGCTTTTACAGAGATCGAGGAATAGATTTGACATCGAGCCCACCCAAAATTAACAAATAGAAATAGGGGAATTGTCAGAAATCTTTACAATTTCAAATTTTGGCATATTCCTTAATTAAATCAAATCCATAAATCCATCAGCCCAAAGACCTCTGTCGGAAGGCTTTACATTCTGTGCTTTTTGGGAAATATTAGATTTTGCAAAAAACCAAATAAGATTAAGAGGTTATAAATATACTCATTTGGTATGAAAAATGCTTAGATTTCTATTCAGATTAGTTTAAAAATTATTTGCTTTCGACCCTAACAAAGGAGATAGGAATGAGGAGTTTCCTGATCAATAAAAACCTATCCTTCTTTTATTGGTTAAAAAAGAGAATTGGGAAAAAGAGGGCTTACAGGGTGGCCATTGTCTTTGAGAAAGTTATTCTCATCTTTGGAAGAGAACATATGAGGGGCATGGAACGTGGTAGGTTATGAACTCTACTGGCATGATCCGATAAAAGGTTATCAGTTTATTGGGGTGCTACCAGAAAGGAGACAAAACCCAAGGACCATAACGAAGGAATCGGTTTTACATTGGGGGAAGAAATATTTTGACAAGAACTTGAATCCCAATGATATATTCTTCCTTGAAGTAGAAATCAATGGAAAGAAAATCCGTCCTTTATAACTGAGAAAAAAATCTCATTTTGATTTGAGGAGGGCAAGGGCAGATCCAGAGATGGTTCTGCCTTTTTTGTTTTTCTGGGTTTCTACCTGCCTCTTCTTTTGTGAGTGACGGATTCAAAATCATGAAGTATAATTAATTGAGAAGATGGAAAAGGAATGCGCCTTCTGTCAGATAGTGCGGGGAGAGAAGCCAGCGGATATTGTTTTTCAAAACGAGTCCGTGGTGGTTTTTAAAGATATCCGGCCCCATGCTCCCGTTCATCTTCTCATCGTCCCAAAGAAACATATCCGGAGCCTCAACGACCTTGCAGAGCAGGATCAAGAGGTTCTTTCAGAGATGATTCTGATCGCGCGGAAAGTAGCGCAGGAGAAAGAGATTTCAAATTCAGGTTATCGAATCGTTTTTAATGTGGAGCGAGGCGGAGGACAGGTCATTTTCCATCTTCACATGCATCTGTTAGGAGGCTGGTAGATGTCAAAATTAATCGTTATGATGGGTTTATTCATCATCACATCTTTCCTCTTCATCTCTACAGTGTATGGGGAGAAGACGTGCAAACCCACCCCGCCTGATATGCTTGGGCCTTTTTACAAGCCCAATGCGCCTGTGCGATCAAGCGTGGGGAAAGGATATGTTCTGAAGGGCGCTGTTTTGTCCTCTGCGAATTGTTCAGCCATTTCTGGGGCCCGCATCGAATTCTGGCTGGCCGAGCCGAATGGCCAATATGATGACGACCATCGCGCCACCCTCTTTTCAGGCGGTTCGGGAGAATACCAGTTTGAAAGCAACTTCCCTCCTTCATATATGAACCGGCCACCTCATATCCATATCCGTGTGACAGCCATTGGTTATAAACCCCTTGTTACCCAGCACTACCCTTCCCAGGGTAAGGCTGAGGCCACTTTTGACCTGGTCCTGACTCCAAAGGATTAGTTTTTCAAGAAGGTCTATTAACTCTTTTAGGCTATTTTTTTAAAGGCCTGGTCTAAGTCTTCGATCAGGTCATCGATATTTTCGATTCCCACCGATATCCTGATCAGGGAATCTGTTATCCCGACCTTTTTTCGGACCTCCGGAGGCACGGAGGCATGGGTCATACGGGCAGGATGCTCGATCAATGATTCGACTCCTCCTAAACTTTCAGCCAGGGCAAAGAGTTTAAGGTTTCCAAGGAACCGATCCGCTTTTTTCAGCCCTCCATCGATCTCGAAAGAGAGCATCCCTCCAAATCCGGACATCTGTTTTTTGGCCAGATCATATTGAGGATGGCTCTTCAGACCAGGGTAATAGACCTTCCTCACCCTGGGGTGATTCTCTAAATACCTGGCAATTCGCAGTCCGTTTTTTTCGTGCTCTTTCATCCTGACGGCCAGTGTCTTGATTCCCCTCAAAACTAAAAAGCTGTCAAAGGGAGAGAGGATCGCCCCGGTGGCGTTCTGATTGAACTTCAGTTGAAGGTAGAGTTTTTCATCTGAGAGCATGAGCGCCCCGCCTACGGAATCACTGTGGCCGTTCAGATATTTGGTGGTGCTGTGAACGACAACATCCGCTCCAAGCTGGAGCGGATTCTGGAAATAGGGGGTCATGAAGGTATTGTCCACCACTACCAGGAGATGGGCCTCTTTGGCGATTCTTGAGATTGCGCGGATGTCACACAGGTTCATCAGAGGATTGGTCGGGGACTCCAGCCAGATCATTCTGGTATTTTTCCGGATCGCTTTTCTTATCTTCTGGGGATCCCTGGCATCCACATAAGAGGCTTCAACCTGAAAATTTTTGAAGAAGACCCTGTCAAATAACCTTCGGGTCCCGCCATAGAGATCGTCAAATGCAATAAGGTGATCTCCTGTTTGAAGCAGGGTCAGGGCAAGAGTGTTCTCAGCGGCCATGCCGGAAGCAAAGGCCAGGCCATATCCGGCGCCTTCAAGGGAAGCCAGGCGGTTTTCCAGGGCCTTTCTCGTCGGATTCCCGGTCCTCGAATACTCATAACCCTGGGTCGGCGCTTCTACCTTTTTCCTTGCAAAGGTAGAGGAGAGATGGATGGGAATCACGACATCTCCTGAGCCCCCCTCCTTGAGGTTGGGTTCTTCCCCCATGTGGACCGCCTTTGTCTCAAATTTCATCCGGACCCTCCTTTTCCAGGAACCGGTGTTGAATCATCCACTGGTCATTATACATCTTGCTCAGGTAACGATCGCCGGAATCGGGCAGGATCACGACGATATTTTTTCCGGCCTCCACATTTTCTGCGAGTTTCAGTGAAGCCCAGACAGCGCTCCCGCTTGATCCCCCGGCAAAGATTCCTTCTTCTCTGGCCAACCTTCTGGCCATCAAAAAGGAATCTTTATCATTGACCTGAATGATATCGTCGATCACGCTAAAATCGACGGCCTTCACCAGATAATCTTCTCCAATCCCTTCCACTTTGTAAACATGGGGCTTGGTGATCTTCCCGGTCTTAAAGTAATCATAAAAGACCGATCCTTCCGGATCGACAGCAATAATTTTAATCCGGGGGTTCTTCTCTTTCAGGTATTTGCCTGCTCCGCTGATCGTGCCTCCTGTGCCGATCCCGCCTACCAGATAATCGATCCCGCCTTCGGTTTGGTCCCATATCTCCGGCCCTGTGGTGGAATAATGGGCCTCAATGTTCTTGGGATTATTGTACTGGTCTGGGTACCAGGCATTGGGGATTTCCGAGGCAATTTTCCTGGCAATACTGTAGTAACTCTGAGGAGAATCCGGAGGAACATCTGTTTGAGTGACGATCACTTTGGCGCCCAATGCCTTCATCAGGTTCTTTTTCTCATCACTCATCTTGTCCGGCATGGTAATGATACATGGATACCCTTTTACGGCGGCGATCATGGCCAGAGCTGCCCCCGTGTTTCCTGAAGAACCTTCTACAATGGTGCCGCCGGGCCTTAGAAGCCCCTCTCTCTCCGCATCTTCAACCATATAGAGGCCCATCCGGTCCTTGACGCTCCCCGAAGGATTAAGGAACTCCAGTTTTGCCCAGAGAGAAGGCTTGATCCCTGTGGTGATTCGTTCCACCCTGACAAGGGGGGTGTCCCCGATATGTCCAAGAATATTTTTGGAAAATTTCATTTTAAATCTTTTCCTTTACCTTTTCCCTTGCCTCTTCCCCGCCCTTGTTCGTCTTCTTTCTCTTTCCCTCTTTCTCTTTCTCCGGAGTCTTCTCTCCCTCTCCCTTTCCTGATTTCATCGTTGACAACCACAAAGTGTTTTCCCCCTGATCTCATCCGAATCACATCTTCAGCCGAATGACGGTGATATTCGGAAACGAATTTGAGATTGACAAGATTAATGATATCCGTATCCACAAGCCTGATTTTTCCCCACTCTTTCCTGGGTTTGTTCTTATAGTATCCGTAAGCCTTCCCGTAGGGCGGGCCTTTCACCTCCACCTTCACCGGCACATAGAATATTTCAGGGCTCAGGCCAAAATGGAGCGTGATGTCCATCCATGTCTTCCCGGCCAGTCTGAGATCGATGACAGCCGCGGGAAGAATACGGGCCCTCTGAGCGATAAAGAAGACTACAGGGAGCTCTTCATCCGGGATCTTTCGCCCTCTGACAACGATGACTTCCCTCTCCGGCACTCTGAAGTAGTCCTGGATTGAAAAATAGAAACTGTTCAAACCTTCCGGCCCGACAGAGACCCCGATATCCACCTGGGGCTGGCCATGCACTGCCCCACTCCCCAGAAAGAACAGAAACGATACCAAAAAGGCGATGATGAGCTTCATAAACCTACCTCCTTAAGATGGGATGTCACGCCAGATCCTTGCCTTCAGGCTTTCCAGTCCATGCTCCATATCTCTTCACGAGATGAATCTGGCAAAAAGGGATTTGAAATATTGAACCGATTCCGGGTCGGAACGTTTCATACTCCACTGGGATAGGCAAACTTTCGCCAGACTCCCCATTGGGTCGTCTCTATCTTATATTCCACATTTTCCAAAAGAAGTTTTTTCATGGTCTACAAATTTACTATAACACACGCAACAAAAAACCTGTTAAACAAATTTGGGGTCAAAATAGCGGTTTGAAATAAACCCCGTTAGAGATTCCAGTCGTTTTAACTCGAAACCGAGCGGGGCATTATTTCTAACGGGGTAAACTTTTTAGGTTCTTCTGGTTTTTGTGTGAGTGCTTTTCCCCTCTTAAGAGTAACCCCCCTCTATTCCCCCCTTAGTTTAAAGGGGGATGAAGGGGGGTTAGAAATCCTCCTTTTTCAAAGAGATAAAGAACGAAGGGTCTGCCCTGGTATTTTATTAGCATTAAAGTTTATTCGCTTCCGCTTGTTCGAGCATGTCTTTCAAAGTGACCTCGGGGTGATGATAACGCGGGTATTGGGCGGCATGCTGGCCCGCATTGACGGCCAGGGCAAAGAAGTATGTCCCGGAGTTGACCCGAAGATGATTGATAAACCGGATGACGCGAACGGGCAATCCCCAGATGTGGACCGGGAAGATGAGCCCAACCCGGCCGGCCTCTACTGTAAGTTCTCTTGATAAGGTCGGCATAAATCCAAGGGCCGCCCCCTTTAACTCCTGCGCCATCTGGCGTGCGACCCATAAGGAATTACCGGTTCCAGTATAAACATACAACTGAATTTTCATGCACAGCCCTCCATTCCAATATCTTACCTACTTCCTCTTTCTAACTCAAGTTGATTTCACCCGGGCAAACTTGAAAAGAGATATTTATTATTATATTATTGTTGTCCTATGAAAAGCGCCAAATGTAATTTTCCAAATCCCAATCAGGAGGAGAAGATGAGAAGAGGATCTTTTTTCGTAAAGTTGGTTCTTTCCGCTTTTGTCCTTGCCGCACTTTCTGGCTGCGGCTATAACACGATGCAGAAAAATGAGGAGGCGGTCAAGGCGGCATGGGGTGATGTTGAGGCGTCCTATCAGAGAAGGAACGACCTCATCCCCAATCTCGTCGAGGTCGTAAAAACCTACGCCAAACATGAAAGGGAGACCCTGACCGCTGTCACAGAGGCAAGAGCAAAGGTGGGAGCCATGCAGGTGCCCAAAAATATTATTGATGATCCTAAGGCCTTCTCACAATTTCAGGAGGCCCAGGCCGGGATGAGCAGCGCTCTTTCGCGATTGATGGTCGTTGTCGAGCGTTATCCTGATCTTAAGGCGAACCAGAATTTTCAGGACCTCCAGCACCAGCTGGAGGGGACGGAGAACAGGATCAATGTGGCACGGACCCGCTATAACAAAGCAGTCGAAGTCTTTAATACCTCCATCCGGGTCTTCCCGAACAACCTGACCAATAAATTCTTGCTCCATCTGACCCTGAAGGAACCCTTCAAGGCTGAAGCTGGAGCTGCAAAGGCCCCCCAGGTCAAATTCTAAATAAACCGGAGATGGGGAGAAAGAAAAGAAGAGAAATTTCTTCTCCCTTTCTAAAAGCGAGTCGAGAAGGGATTTAAAGGTTCAATTCCGGCATGAAAAAGATTTTCCTCTTTTTTATTTTATGGTTAGCCTGCTTGCCTTTTGCTGCTTTCGGCCTTGAGGTCCCGAAGCTCGAGGGCTATGTCAACGATTATGCAGGGATGATCAGTCCTTCCGTAAGGTCAAAGATTGAGAAAGATCTGCGAGCCTTTGAAGAATCGGATTCCACCCAGATCGTTATTTTGACAGTCCCGTCTCTCGAAGGAGAAAATATCGAGGAATTTGGCATCAAAGTGGCGGAGGCATGGAAAGTTGGGCATCAGGGGAAGGACAACGGGGTTCTCTTCATCGTCTCAAAGCAGGAAAGAAAGGTCAGGATCGAGGTCGGGCGCGGCCTTGAGGGGAAATTAACGGATCTCATGGCCGGAAGGATAATCGATCAGGCCATCAAGCCGAGATTCAAGCAGGGGGATTTTGACGGAGGTTTCATAACGGGCGTCTCCGCGTTGATCGCTGGAGCGCGGGGCGAGTTCAAAGCCGAAAAGAGCCCCATTCAACGGAAGCAGAAGGGGTTTCCTCCTATCCTGACCCTCCTTATTTTTTTGGGTGTTTTCACGCTTATCTTAGGCAGCATATCCCGCATCCTTGGCGGAATCACTGCGGCCATTGGGCTCCCTGCCTTTGTTTATCTTGCCATCCTTCCTGTAGGGATCCTTGCCATCTTTCTTTTGGCTTTGGTTGGATTGGGTGCGGGTCTCTTCCTGCCCAGCCTCTTTTTGTCAGGAGTTTCTCAAAGGGGCGGCCACAGGGATCGTGGCAGCGGGTTCTTCTTCGGGCCAGGGACCGGCAGCTCTATAGGAGGGGGCGGCTTTAATGGCGGGTTCAGCGGAGGCGGCGGTTCCTTTGGGGGCGGCGGGGCCTCAGGAGATTGGTGATGGGAGCGCATTCAAAAGCAGACAGATTCTTCACTGCGGAAGAAAAGGAGAGACTGCAGGCGACAACCCATGAGGTTGAATCCCGGACGATTGGCGAAATTGTTGTCATGGTGATTGACCGGAGCAGTCCCTACATTGAGGCAGAGATCCTCGGTGGAATCCTTCTTGGGAGCCTGTTGTCACTGATCTTGACCCTCCTTTTTTTCCACGCTTCTGTCTGGTCTTATATCCCTTTGAGCTTTTTCTTCTTTTTCCCTTGCCGGTCCCTCTTAGAAAGAATGGATGGATTGAAAAAGCTTTTTGTTGGGAGGAAAAGAAAAGAGGAGGCGGTCAGGCTGAGGGCTGAAAGGGCATTCTTTGAGAAAGGGCTCTACAAGACAAAGAAGAATACAGGGGTTCTCTTTTTTCTCTCCCTTCTCGAGAGGAAGGTCTGGGTTCTTGCGGATAAAGGCATTTATGAGAAGATGAACCAAGAGACCTTGAACCAATATGCCCTTGGGGTTTCAAAAGGAATCAGAGAGGGGCGAGCTTGCGATGCCCTATGTCAGGCCATCCAGGAAATTGGGGTGTTACTTTCCAACCATTTTCCCATCACTCCCGATGACACTGACGAGCTTTCCAATGCCGTGATGACAGAAAAATGATCATCCATCGTAAAGGAGGGCTTATCTCATGGATGATGAATTAAGAAAAAAAACTCAAGAGACAGCCAATCAACTGTTTGGCAAAGGGATCAAGATGGATCCCCCCTATCTGATGTGGAAGGAATTTGACAGAGATCTTGCAAACGATTTTTCCCTGTTCATCACCGGCAGGCTCTATTCCAGAAAGGTATTGACTCTGCCCGAAAGACAGATGGTTGCATGCGCCATGCTGGCGGCGCTTCGAGCCACGGACGAATTGAAACTCCATGTCAATGCAGCTTTGAATGTCGGCTGTGACCCGAAAAAAATCACGGAGATCTTTTTCCAACTGGCTCCCTATGCGGGGATGCCCGCCGTGAATGAGGCCCTTCAGGTTTACCGGGATGTCCTGAAAGAAAGAGGGGAATGGCCCATCAAATAAAAGATCTTCAGAAGGCATCCTTTCATACGTTTTGCCTGCCTGGCGAATGATTAAATCGTATGTTATTTATTAACCAAACTTATTTCAACTCCTACCGGCCGTTTCTCCGAAGGCAGTGATCTCTTCAGTCTCCCAAAGATCCTTCCTGAGATTCGTGTGAGGTTTTTAATGGGCAAATCTGCGCCCCTAAAAATTTGAGTGGGAGATTTTGTTATGGTGAAAAGAGAGGGATGCCATGAAACTCGGTCTTGTTGGTTTTACTCAGGTCGGCAAACGCACACTTTTTCGGCTGTTGACCGGGAAAGAGCCAAATTCAGAAGGTAAAAAGGGGAATGGTTTGGGGTTGGCAAAGGTGCGAGATGCACGCTTCGACCGGCTTGTTGAGATTTACGCTCCCCGTCAGGAAACCCCTGCCCAAATTGAATTCGTGCTATTTCCAGACTTAGACGGACAGGCTTCCCGAAATGATCAGATCCTGCGGGGCCTGGAGCAGGTCGATGTGATCTGTCACCTCGTTCGAACCTTTCAAGACGATTCGGTTTTTCATATCCATGGAACGATTGATCCTCGCCGTGACATCCTGCTCTTGAACGAAGAGCTGCAATTAAACGACCTCCTTTTTATCGAAAAGCGTCTTGAGAGGCTTGAGAAGGAACAGAACAAAAAGAAAGACGCTCAAAAGATGGTTCAGGAAGCGGACCTTCTTTCTCGCATGAAACATCATCTTGAAACCGGTCGTTTCCTAAAGAATTTCTTTTTGACAGAGGCTGAAGAGAAACAGATCGCCGGCTACCCATTGCTGACCCGCAAAGCGATGATTATCATTCTCAACATCGGGGAGGAGGGAGCGGAGGCGGATGTCCTGTTGGGTCGATTAAAGAAGGATTTTGATCATCAAGACTTTCAATGGATTGTTGTTTCTGCCAAGATTGAACAGGAACTTTCCCGGCTGGATGCGTCAGATCGCCAATCCTTTCTTGAGGAGCTTCAGCTCGATCAGCCTGCGCTGGATAGGTTGACCATGCTTTGCTACAAAACCCTTGGCTTAATCTCATTCTTCACAGTTGGACCGGACGAGGTACGGGCCTGGACCAACCGGCAGGGCTCCCTTGCCCCCCAAGCCGCGGGAGTCATTCATTCTGATTTTGAGCGCGGGTTCATCCGGGCAGAGGTGATGAAATATCAAGACCTCGTTAAAATGGGAAGCGAACAGAAGGTCAGAGAAGGCGGAAAATATTTGCAGAAGGGCAGGGACTATGTTGTTGAAGACGGCGACATCATCAATTTTCTCTTTAATGTCTGACACCCCACCGCTCACCTAACCTCGGACTTCGTTCAATACTTAATACGATTGCCTGACCCTGCCCCTGAAGGGGCATTGAGACGATCCATCTGTCCCATCGACAAGAGGCTGTTCCAGGTTAGGGGCAGGCCAGAACTTTTCGGAACATATCAAGCGGGTGCACCGATGGAATCCCAGGTTCATGGGTAGGTAGAAGAAAGGTCTCACCCTGGGCTTGGTTATAATCCTGTGCCATATTCCCTGCCATGAATAGACGCGACTCCATACGGATCGCATACCCGAATGGAGTTGCCTTGGAGTCATGTTCTTCGGGATAAAGGTGACTGTGCCTTCGTCGTAATCACGCCAATTGTGACTGAGCATACGGTTCTGGGTGTTCATTTGTTTGAAAAGCATTGTGTCAGGCTTGGGAGTGAGAATCAATGTAAAGGCTGTTTCCAGGCGGTTTTCCATGGCAAAGTCAACGATCTGGTCAAAGACCTTTGGGGTGTCTTCGTCAAAACCTACCATAAAGGTGCCCATGACTCCAATTTCGCGTTCATGAAGACGCTTGATACATTCAGCATATTCAGCAGTTTTATTTGGAAACTTATGCATCGTATCGATATTCCCCTGGGAAAGCGATTCAAAACCGATATTTACACCTAAGCAGCCTGAATCGGCTAAAAGATCGACCAATTTATCATCTCGCATTAGATTGAAACTTGTATGGCCGAACCACCTGAGGTCGCATTCCTTGAAGACCTTCAATACAGCACGGGCATGACTCGGTTCTGAGACAAAATTGGAGTCCATCACGTAAAGAAGCCGCCTTTCCACAAAATAGGGGATGTCAGGGTGCCAGTGTCGAGCTAACCACTTTTTCCATCGTGTCTGTGGCGGTCTGGGTCCGAATAAAGCCATCAATTCCTGTCTGATGGCCTCAGGCGGGCGCACCCGAAATCTTGACCCAAAAAAATTCTGCACCCCGCAAAAAACGCAACCCACGGAACAGCCGCGTGTGGTCTCGATGATTTGACCCGGATAGTAGAATCTTTTATTGAACAGGTCGCGCCTCATAGGAGGAAGCTCGGCAAGGTTCACCTCCGGGCCGAAATACTTTTTCTTAAGCGATCCTTTGACAAAGTCGTCGAGAATCTCCCTCCACACCGTTTCGGCCTCACCCACAATGACAGAATCGGCATGCATTAATGCTTCATCAGAAAGTGCGGTCACATGCATACCCCCTAATATGACTTTCGTCCCATCCGAGCGCAGACGGTCAGAAATTAAGTAGGCGTTCGGCATGTGATGGGTCTGACCAACGATGAGCGCCAGGTCCCCTCTTTTCCCATTTGGAACGGGTTCGTTGGCTTCGTCGACAAGCCGAATATGAAATTGATCAGGGGTAAGGGCAGAAATCATTCCGAGACCAATCGCCGGATATCCTAAAAGCGGCAATCTTATTCCAAAAGCCTTGTTGCGGACTTTTGAACCTGTAGCAGCCGCTATCAGCAGGATGGTGGGCCTTCTTGAGCCTTCACCTCTGAGTGAATTATCTGGGTCACCCGGGTTCAATCTTCTTTGGACATTATTGGAGATCGTTATCATTTTGGTCGCTTCCTAAATGAGCTTTGAGGTCATCTTCAAAGAAGTAATTCTATATGGTGGGTTTGAGTATAGATTGTCAAGAACAAGCCCTAATTTAAATCCCTCAAGGACAGGAAAATTTATTGGCATAACAATTTGCCCAACTCTCTTTTTTAAACCTTCCGGCAGTGAAGTAATTCAGGGATTAGGCTTGACTAATTCACATTTGAAAAAAACTCAACACCCTAATTCACCGGATTCATAGGGTTATCCATTTAAAGGCACTGTCAAGAGAAAATACTTCCCCATTCGAATGTAAAAATGTCAAGTCTGACCTTACGCTGCTGCGCTCTCTTGCCAGAGGGTGGGTTTTCTTTTATACTCATGGCGTTATGAAAGAAGAAGGGAAAAGATTGAAACAGAGAATGAAGGACTATTTCATCGCTACCCGTCCCTGGTCCTTCACCATGTCCCTGATTTCGGTTTCAATAGGAACGCTCATTGCGACAGAAGATGCTCCTATCCTTTTGGGGTGGTATGTCCTCGTATGTATCGGGATCGTTTGTTTCCATGCGACTGCAAACGTATATAACGATTATTTTGACACACGTTACCAGGTGGACCAGCCTGATGCCCCAACAGCCCGCTACCGTCCTCAACCGATTCTTGCAGGTATGTTCACCCCTGCCCAGCTTTTAACCGAAGCGGTTGTTCTCAATGGGATAACGATTCTGATCGGGTTGATCCTGTCCTTCGGGCGCTCGATGCTTGTGTTCTGGATCGGGTTGGTCGGTTTTTTGGCCTGCGTATTTTATACGGCGGGCCCGGTCAAATTCAAATATAAAGCCTGGGGAGAATTTTTTGTTTTCCTCATGTGGGGTCCTTTGATGTTCGAAGGAGCCTTCGCCGTTCAGCGGCAAGCTCTTTCCCTGAAGGCATTCTACATTTCCATCCCCTTCGGAATTCTCGTTGGAATGGTTCTCCTGGCGAATAACATCCGCGACATCGCTTATGATTCCCGCCAGGGGATCAAAACGATCGGAATCCTGCTCGGGAGCCGGCGGTCCATCTTCCTCTATGCCGGTCTCATCCTGGCTGCTTATCTTTATGTGATCGGGATGGTTTTGGCCGGGATTTTGAGCCCCTGGGGTCTGCTGGTCCTCCTCTCTCTCCCCAAAGCGATTTCCCTTTTGAAAAGTTTCATGAAAAAAATCCCGGAGGCAGCCGATGCCGTCACTGCCCAACTGAATACCATTTTCGGCCTCCTTCTTATCGTTTCCCTCCTCCTGAACAGAATGGTACCTTTATGATTTGGGGAGCCTTTATTTTAGCGTCCGTCTGCTGGGCGATCACCTTTGGATGGACAGGGGGAAATTTCTGGGTAAAGATCGGCCTGTCTGTGATAACGGTCTCTCTCTATTCTCTATTCTGGCAGAGGCCAAAAATTTCTTTCCATCTCCGCTCCTTCGTGATCGGGTTTCTCTCGGCAGCCCTTCTCTACTTTATCTTTTTTCTGGGAGATAAACTTGCTCCTCATCTTCTGCCCGGTGCGAAAGCCCAGGTCGGAGGGATTTATGCCCTGGGTGTGGGGACCAATAAGGTCCTTATCTTTCTGCTTCTCTTCTTCATTACCGGACCGGGGGAGGAGATCTTCTGGCGAGGGTTTCTGCAAGAACGTCTCATGACAAGGTGGGGAAATATTGCCGGGTATCTGATCACCACCGCTGTTTATGCGGGAGTTCATGTCTTCTCCGGGAATCTTTTGCTCATCCTGGCTGCCTTGGTGGCCGGCGCCTTTTGGGGTCTTCTCTATTTCTGGAAAAGAAATCTGCTGATCCAGATCACCTCTCATTCCTTCTGGAGCGCCGTGATCTTTGCCGTGGCGCCGATTCAATAAGACTTCCTTGTATCAATTTATCGGTTTGAAATAAACTTTTTAAAAATCCCTCCTTACCTCCCTTTGCCCTCCGGGTCGGAGACCACTCTGGGTCGGAGACCAAAGGGAGGTAAAACATTTTCCCCTTTTGACAAAGGGGGAGTAAGGGGGATTAGACAGCCTTTTTCAAAGAGCTAACATGTTACATTTCCTCCAAATTCGTTCCTGCCTGGCCAACCGAATAAGGTGTTATAATGGAATGGAAGATATTCCAATGAGGGCACGGTTTGAAGAAAGGGAAGGAAATTGATGAAAATTCTGATTACAGGAGGGACAGGCTTCGTAGGAACCGAACTCACGTCCCGTTTAACCAGGGAAGGACATGAAATAACGATCTTGACCCGCTCCTTGAAAGGCGCAAAAGGGTCCTCGCCAGGAATTTCCTACTTAGAAGGGGATCCGACCAAGAAGGGGCCCTGGCAGGAAGCAATTAAAGATCATGATGCTGTGATCAATCTCGCTGGCGCTTCCATCTTCAGCAAATGGACAGAGGAACATAAAAAAGCGATTCGGGAGAGCCGGGTCAATACCACCCGACATATTGTTGAAGGAATACCGTCTCGTCCTGAGAGACCATTCACTCTCTTCAGCGCCTCTGCCGTTGGCTATTATGGTTTTTGTGGAGACGTGGAACTCGTTGAGGACTCTCCTCCAGGAAATGACTTTTTAGCCCGTATTGCTAAGGAGTGGGAAGGAGAGGCTTTGAAAGCTAAAGACAAAGGGGCTCGAGTCGTCATCACTCGGTTTGGCATTGTCATGGGTGAAAAGGGAGGGGCTCTCAGCCGGATCATCCCCCTTTTTAAAAAATATATCGGAGGGCCGATCGGGAGCGGAAAACAATGGTTCTCCTGGGTTCACATTAAGGACCTAGCGGAAGCCTTTGCATTCCTTTTGAAGCATCAGGAGCTTTCAGGTCCTGTCAATGTCTGCTCACCCAATCCGGTAAGGAATAAAGATCTTGCAAAGGGGCTTGGAAAAGCGCTCCACAGACCTTCTTTCTTTCCAGCGCCAGGGTTCATGGTGAAGTGGGCTCTGGGGGAGTTCGGTTCGGTCATCCTCGAAGGACAAAGGGTGATTCCGCGACGACTACTGGAGAGTGATTTTGTCTTTCAATACCCGGATATTGATAAAACCCTGCAAAGCATCGTGGGCCGATAAAGAATCACATATAATTCGTAATTAAAGCTGGATTTAGGTAGTTCTGTTCTTTAAGGTAAGACTGGTCGTATGTTCGGACATTAAACCAATCCGTCTGATCATCCAGGTTGATTTAGGAAGATATTCTTCGGTTACACCTGACAGGGGAACCCAACCTGAAAAATCCGGGATTCTTAGAGTTTTGGAAATAAAATCGAGAGGGACTCTCCCTCTTTTTTGCGGTCGAACTGGAAAGTTAGCTCAAGCCGATCGTTTCTCAGGCCAAAGGATACAGGTTCCCTCCCTTGATCTTCATCAATATGGGTGATGGCCCGGGCAATGGAGATAATCCGGTCAGCCAACTGGGTAGTGGGTGGAGGAAGCTGATATTGACCTCTTGAATCTACCGTAAACAATACCTTCCCATCTATTGATCGCTGGAGGGAAATCTTTTTTGCTTTCTCACTTGCTCCATAGAAGATTCCAAGGCCAAGAAACTTAAGGGCTAATTCATCCATATCCCTGCCGGGGTCACCCGAGATCCCCTTGCTCGCCTTTTCCAGTTCCTTTTTGGGATCGGTCTCTAAATAACAGTCGCAGAACTCCTGAAGCCTCTGATGGTAATTACGTTCATTTTTGATCATTTAAGCCTCCCCTTTCCTCTTGGTGATTTTAATGTAATTATACCTGTTTGTAAATTCAAGATTTTTCTCCAGAAAACCCAGACAAGGAAGAGGGAAGGTTGAAGATAAATTGATCTAAGTCAATGATGTTGTCGAATTGGATATTTATAGTATAATTGAAACCAGAAAGAGCAGGTGGAGACAATGGCAAAGCATATCGATCGTAACATGACAGTGAAGGAGGTTCTGGACCAGTATCCGGAGACCGCCAGGGTCTTTAAAAAATATAATCTTCTGATCGTTGGGAAATCGTGCGGTCCCCATGAGCCCATGGCTTTTTTTACAAAGGCCCATGGTGTGGAGTACGATCAATTCGCTGCCGAACTCGAAGCCGCTATCTCTGAAAAGCCTGAGAAGGTCGACCTGATAGAAATCGATCCTTCTCTGATCGGAGATACGATCTACCAGAAGTTTGTTAAGACGGCGATTCTTATCTCTGTCACCACAGGCTGTCTCTATGGAGCCATCAAACTCTTTGAAGCGGGATTGGGCGGCTCCTTCGATGTTCTTGCAAAGAAGGCCATCCAGATGCATGGCTCAAGTCAGCTTGTAGGATGGATTGGCCTCTATATCATGGGGTTCTTCTATTTCATCCTTCCCCGGCTCAAGGGCACAACACTGGCCGGGAGAAAATGGGCAAACCTCAGTTACTTTCTCGTGTTGGCCGGACTCATCATCCGTGCGTTCTTCTATCTTCTTGAAAAATCAGATACCCCTCTTTATCCACTCGTCGCCGGCCTTCTCGATACGGGGGCGGCTGCCATCTTCCTGGGCGTCTGCTGGGGGACTCTTAAAAAGAGCGCCGAGCCGAAGGGGATCCAGGACAATTTCCTGCTCGCAGGAATGGTCTGGTTTCTTGTGAGCGGCATCATCTATTCTCTCTTGAACCTTCAACTCCATCTCGGGGTCTTTAAGACGGACAACCCCCTGATCGCAGGCTCTGTGCCTCCCTATCTTTTCAGCGCCTGGGTTCACCTCTTTCTCATGGGTTTTGTTTTTAATTTTATCTTTGGAATCTCTGCCAAGACGGTCCCATCCTTTTTGGATACGCCTCCGGTTCGGGAAGGGTTGATCCGGAAATTCTTCTACATCTATAATATCGCTTTAATCGGATATGTGATCTCCGCGCTGACGAGGATTCAAGCGATTTATTTCATCACCCTTCTTCTCATCAGCCATTTCACTTGGCTCTTCATCGCTTCGTTAAGAGTTTTCGAAAAGAAGGTGGGCGACCTGGACGATGTCAAGATGGACCGGAGCCATGAACGGTTCATTCGATTCGGTTACGGATGGCTGGCCATCTCTCTGGGGATCGCCCTTTTTCAACTGATGTCAAAGGATTCCTATACGCTCCACATGCTCAGGGGGGCAGCCAATCATGGATATACGGTCGGGTTTGTCAGCATGTTGATGATCGGGTTCTCCATGAAGATGATCCCAGTCTTTACCGGGAATCAGATCTGGAGTCCAAGTTTGACCCGATGGACCTTCTGGCTTCTCAATATCGGCAATACCTTGAGAATCGGATTCGAACTCCTCTCCATCACCAAAGATCCGACGATTCATCACATCGTCGGGGTGACCGGATTTTTGGAGGTGACGGCTCTTATATTCTTCGGGATCAATATCTGGGTGACCATGACAAAAGAAGAAGCTTACGAGGTGAAGCCGATTGAGGTTTTTACAGGGAATGAAACGGTCTTCGCCCTCACAGAGCAGTTTCCACAGACGATCCCTGTCCTGAGGGAGGCAGGATTTACAAAGATCACCAACCCCATGCTCCGAAAAACGCTGGGAAGAGCGATCACCGTCAAGAAGGCATGTGATGAACAGAAGGTGGACTTCAATGCATTGAAACCGCAGATCATAATCGCCATGGGGGAATATTAATCAGTCCATAATAGAGAAGACATATTCTTCTGAAAATCTCCCCTGACCCCTCTTTTCCAAAGAGGGGCATTGTTCCTCCCTTTGGAAAAGGGAGGTGAGGAGGGATTTTATAAAATAATGTCGTTATTATTATGGACTGATTAATAATCCTCTTTCATCCGCCTTTGGGGGATGATCACACCTGTAGCAGCGCTTGGCCTTCTGCTGGCACCATTTCAATTCCGAAAAAGACCGGGAAGGGTAGGGCAACGATTCTGAAAGACAGAGGGACAACCTCTGTCCCTCCATAGAGAACCACCGCGAAGCGGAACTTATCTTTAAGATCTTGAGCACACATCCAGAGTTACGCGATCATCCAGTGTACGGAGTATTTGTTTCGGTCTCCGGGCAGGTCTCACGCTAACCCTTTCTTCCTGAAAGTGTGGTTTGACAGGAAAGACTCAAAAGCATAGATTACACTTTGTAATAGCAGGGGAATCTTCGGACAAACTATTT